>NZ_JAAVUO010000015.1:0-93734 GCF_012163165.1 Natronococcus sp. JC468 | reverse complement strand
TCCTCGCCCCCGCCGTCCGGGCCGTTCCGGGTCCCCCCCCGGGCCGCGGGCCCGCCCCCCCCGCCGCCCCCGCGGGCGGCGGGCGCGGCCGCCGCCGTCGCGCCGGCGGCCGCCAGCAGTCGTCGTCGCGTTCGTCGTCAAGAGCTCATACTCGAGCCACCCGCTCGAGCCGGATACGCGACGAGCCGGCGATTGCGTGGTCTGGGACGCGGGGAGGGGGTTCCCCGGGTAGTACTAAGCGGTTGGTCGGCGTTTCTCGAGCCATGGTTCCGATACCCACGGAGTACCGCGACCTGTTCGAGAAGGCGACGTTCGCCCACGTCGGCACGCTGACCGACGACGGCTTTCCCCACATCACGCCCGTCTGGATCGATTACGACGCCGAGGCCGAGCGCCTGCTGGTCAACACCGAACGCGGCCGTCAGAAGGAGCGCAACGCCCGCGCCAACCCCGCCGTCGGCGTCAGCATGACCGATCCGGACGACTCCTACCGGTTCCTCTCGGTGATCGGCGAGGTCGACGAGCTGACGACGGCGGGCGCTCGAGCACACATCGACGAGCTCGCGCGGCGGTACATGGACGTCGAGGAGTATCCGAACCCGATCGAGACGGAGCGAGTGCTGTTGCGGATCCGGCCCGACCGGGTCCTGTAGCCTCGAGGCTGGATCCGTTCGAACCCTCTCGAGGTTTCTCCCGTTGACGGCGGCCCGCTCGTCGTCGCTAGACGCGGGAACAGCGAGTCGGCGAAAATCTCACTGGCGAAAAAAGTTAATGTTCTTTACCGGACGAAGTCGTCATTGACTGACACTGACTCCATTCCCAGTTAACGACTGAGAGAGTGTACGACCACTTTCAGCGACGCTAACTATACGAATAATCCGAAGAACTGGAACACAGATCCGCCAATTAAACCGATTGCTGCTATTGACTGATTCCGCATCATCTGTTTACTCTTGTCGTAGCTTTCTGGAGTCTTCGGTATTGGAAGGCCCGCGAATCCTCCGCCAACTGGTGAAACCTTATCCACCGGAGGTTCTCGCTCAGGATTTTGCGGGTTCTCGCTGTCTACATGGCGGTGGTAGAGCCCATACGGATTGGCTTCGACGTGAAGAGGTCTACTAGAGTCAGATAGTACACGCCAACGATATTCATCAGAAGGCCGATTCCCGTGAGAACGTCGCCCAATGGAATATTCAAACTACTCCCGAAACTCATCGAGCTTTGTCTGAATCGATTCCTCGTCAACCTCAACCTCTTCCCCTTCGATTTCTAAAGCAACCTCCCGATCCTTGAGCTGGTTGTAGAGCCATGTGGCAATCACTCCACTGGCAATGTTTCCACCCATCATTAGGGAGAATTGGATTATGTCGCTGACACCGAACGACTTCTGAATCTTGGTGCCTTCGTACACGATTTCAACATCATCCTCAATCTCAGCCTTAGTTTCGCCTGTTACCATTCTCCCCTCCTCTGGTCGCACCAAGTCGCTCGCAACTCGGCGGTCATTCGTGTAGACTTTGAGAGGGACAGATACCGTCATAGCTGGCAATCACACGGTAGATTGTAAAGAAACCATACCACAGGGTGAAACTAGAGGTACCCGAACTGTCTACACCTCGTATCAAATGAGGTTTGACCAGTAGACCTTTGGGGTGAATCGAAGACAATATTCCCTAGCATAATATGTGTCACAAAACTTCGGCCAAAACACGAACCGTGAGAGTATCAGCGATGCCGAGGACTCCTTCGAACAAGTTGGCGCGAACGACTTCCCACATTCAAAGTTCCTTGCAGGCGCTACGCGGTGCTCGGGGAAGTAGAATGCGGGAAAGGTAGTGGGCCGGCGCGAATTCGAATCGCGGTTACGGCCACCCGAAGGCCGAAGGATACCAAGCTACCCCACCGGCCCGCACCTGAACTGTGGAGGGCCGCTCGTTTAACGCTTCCGAAAGCGAACCCCGCGTCGACCGCGGACGGTCTCGAGGGTCACTTTCCTCGTGGAAGCTCACCCTCTCGATCGACTCCGTCCGGCGCAGTTATGTCCTGCCGAATTCGTGGTACACGTTCGCAACCGTCGACTAACTCCCGCCTAAAACCGCTCGTAGCCGTCGGTGTCGAGCCAGTGGTGGGCGACGGTGATCGCCTGATCGGCGTGGAGCAGTTCGGGACCGAGACGGAGCCGACGGTCGGCCGCCGACTCCAGCAGTTCGGTCTCCTCGGGCGTGAAGTCCCGGTGGTCCGAGAGCACGAAGATCGGATCCTCGAGCGGGTCGGTTTCGGCGACGGGGTCGCCCTCTTCGTGCAGCTGTACCACGGTTCCCTCGTCGGCGACGGCCTCGAGGGTCGCCTCGAACCCGCGGCGGTAGAGTTCGACGCCGGGGCTGGGTTCGGCCGGCATCGCGCCGATGGCCTCCTCGCGGTGCTCTAGGGCCGTCCGGATCAGCGCGGCCGTGCTTCGCTCGTCGGGGTTGAGCCGTCTGAGCTCGCTCCCGTCGAAGGTGATCGTGAACTCGTCGCGCGCGACGAGGTGGACCCGGACGTCCTCGCGGATCCCGTGGGAGGTGACGAACGCCGCGGTGACGGACCGACAGAGCGCGTCGAGCCGGCCGGCTCCGCCCGCGAGGTCGTCGAGCGAGAACGAGGGATCGGTCGGCACCTCATGGCCGATCAGTACGAACTGGCGCATACCGGGGACCGACGCCGACCGCGGGGATAGAGGCGACGATTCCGATCCCGCGCGAGCCGCGGGTTCGCGTCCGTTCGCGATCGGACCGCCGGCTCTCCCACATGAACCACGTTGCACACACAGGGAGAACGGTTTCCGGTGCGACGGCCGCCAGTACTCGGTAGTATGTCGAAACCGCAGTCAACCGTCGGAACGCAACACCAGTTACTCGCCATCCTCGAGGGACGGCCGTGTCCGAGCTGTTCCGACGGCGAGCTCGAGCGCGGCGAGTACAAGGACAACGCCGCTGCCGTCTGCGACGAGTGTGGGACGCCTCGAGCGCAGGTCTGGCAGCCCTCGGAGTAACGAAAAGGGAAGACGGGGACCGACGGCCGTCACCGCGTCCGGGAGCCGTCGTGTCCGTGGCCGAGGATCAACGCGATCGCGTGCACGGCGAGCAGCCCGAACAGCAGCGATAGCGCTCGCACCGAATCGATCCCGGTTACGAACACCGGCAGGTAGACGACCGGGAGGAGGGCCCCGATCCAGAATCCGATCGCGGTGACGGTACTCCAGGCGTACATGGGTTATCGCATCGACTCGAGCCTGACGAACCCGTCGTCGTATGCGGCGATCCAGTTCGTCATCAGCTCGATGTCGCTCGCATCTCTCGGGAACATCGCACACTCGTTGGGCGCGTCGTTGTGTTGGATCGTGACGCTGTCGAGTTCGATGCTCGTCTCGTCGAACGCTGACTGGCGGGTATCGACGTCGTTTGTGTTGGTGGTCATGGTGAGCAGGCGGCCGTCGCGCTTCCGGCTACGACGGATCCCACCATTGTTATCGAGGATTTAACCTGTCGAGTCGGAACGGTAGCGTCGGTCTCCATCCTCTTTCGGAGCGTTTAATCACTTATAAAAGAACGTATCTATCTCTGATCGGTACGGTGCGGTTAGCCGGAACGTTCGCCGTGAGCAACCGTCGTCGGTCGACGCGTCGTCGTCCCCGGCGGGGTCGATCAGTCGGGCCGCGGACGCGACCCGAGCGTCAACTCGACCGTCCGCACCTCACCGTCGCGTCGCAGTTCGACCCGTACGGTTTCGCCGGGACTGGTCTCGAGCGCGAGGTGTGTCGAGAGCGCGTTGCGGTCCGGGATCGGCTCGCCGTCGATCGAGCGGAGCACGTCGCCGCCGACGGGAACGGGCTCTCCGCCGCGTTCGACCGATCGGTCGGCCGGTTCGAGCGTTCCGGCGGCGGGCTCTCGGGTCGTCTCGGTGACGATGACGCCCGCCGCCTCCTCGAGGTCGTTCGCCTCGGCGACGAAGCGGTCGACGGTCGCGACCGCCACCCCGAGGAACGGGTGGTCGTACTCCCCGTCCTCGACGAGCGCGGGGACGACCCGGCGGGCCAGCGCCGCCGAGATCGCGAACCCGATGTTGTTGCCGCCGCCGGCGTTGACGACGCCGACGACGTTCCCGTCGAGGTCGACGAGCGGCCCGCCGCTGTTGCCGGGGTTGACCGGCGCGTCGGTCTGGACGGCGTTCGGGAACGAGAAGTTCCCCTGGGGCGCCGGGATCGTTCGGTTGACGCCGCTGACGATCCCCGAGGACATCGACCCCTCGAGCCCGTAGGGGTTGCCGATCGCGAGCACCTCCTGGCCGACGACCGGGCGCTCCTCGGCCAGCCCCAGCGGCGTCGCCACGTCGGGAACGTGGTCGGCCTCGAGGACGGCGAGGTCGCTGTAGACGTCGCTTCCGAGCAGACGGGTACTGCTCCAGTCGCCGTTGCTGTACTGGAGGTCGATCTCCTCGCCGCCGGAGACGACGTGGTGGTTCGTCACGACGTACTGCTCGTCGACGACGAACCCCGATCCCTGCCCGCGCCCCGTTTCGTCGGTCCGCGGGTTCTCGACGCCGAAGACGCGGATCTGGGTCACCGAGTCGATGATCGCCTCGTAGACGTCGGTGTACGTCGACCCGTCCGCGCGGTCCTCCCGATCGATGTCGTGGGAGGAGTTTCCCTCGACGGAACTCTCGTCGCGCGGTGCGGCGCAGCCGGCGGCCAGGCCGGCGACGCCGACGCCGGTCGCCGCGAGGACCTCGCGACGGCTCGGTCGGTGCTGGTCCATATCGGCGGGTAGGACCCGACGTATTTGAACGCCGTGGGATCGACCGCCACGACCGTCGCGCCGACCCGGTCGAAGGGAAAGCGTGTTACCCGCGGCCGCCCGACTCCTCGGGTATGAGTACGGAAGACGCCCGCGAGCTGCTCTCGACGGGGGCGGTGTGTGACTCCTGTCTCGGCCGGCCGTTCGCCGATCGGAGCTTCGGACTCACCAACGCCGAGCGCGGCCGGGCGCTGCGAACCGCGATCGCGATCGAAGACGACGACGACTTCGAGCCGCCCGAACCGGAGGCCTGCTGGGTCTGCGAGGGGTACTGCGGCACCTTCGACGCCGTCGCCGAGACGATCGCCGCCGAACTCGAGGGGGTCGAGTTCGCGACCTACCAGGTCGGCACCCGGGTCCCGCCGCTGGTCGAGGAGAACGAGCGACTCCTCCGGGAAGACGCCGGCCTCGAGCCCGACGTCGGCGAGTCGCTCAAACGCGAGACCAACCGCGAGGTCGGCCGCCGCGTCGGCTCGAAAACGGGCACCGAGGTCGACTTCGACCGCCCGGACGTGCTCGCGGTCGTCGACCTCGAGGCGTTCGACCCCCTCGACGTCCTCGCCGGCGAGGACGTCACCGGGCACGCGGTCGACGTCCAGATCAACCCCGCGTTCGTCTACGGGCGCTACCGCAAGCTCGAGCGCGACATCCCCCAGACCGAGTGGCCCTGCCGGGAGTGCGGCGGCAGCGGCGTCCAGTTGGGCGAAAACGGCGAGGAACCCTGCGACTACTGCGGCGGCTCAGGCTATATGTACGACACCAGCGTCGAGCAGGTCGTCCGCCCCCACGTCGTCGAAGCGATGGACGGCGAGGCGGGCACTTTCCACGGCGCCGGCCGCGAGGACGTCGACGCCCGGATGCTCGAGGACGGTCGGCCGTTCGTCCTCGAGGTCAAGCGCCCGAAGCGCCGCGACCCCGACCCCGCCGCCCTCGAGCGGGAGATCAACGACGCGGCCGAGGGCGCGGTGGAGGTCGAGGGGCTGCGGCTCGCTACCTACGAGATGGTCGAACGGGTGAAAGAACACGACGCGAGCAAGCACTACCGCGCGGACGTCGAATTTTCCGAGCCGATCGACGAGGACGCGTTCGAGACCGCGCTCGCGGAGCTCTCGGGAACCACCGTCGAGCAGTACACGCCCCAGCGGGTCGACCACCGTCGCGCGGGGCTGACCCGCGAGCGCACCGTCTACGAGATCGACGGCGACCTCGAGTCGCCCACGCGCGCGGAGGTTCGCCTCCACGGGGAGGGCGGGCTCTACGTGAAGGAACTGATCAGCAGCGACGAGGGCCGCACCGAGCCCAGTCTGGCCGGCCTGCTCGGGACCGACGCCGAGGTGACGGCGCTCGACGTCACCGGCGTCGAGGGTGAGGACGAGCCGTTCGAACTCGAGGCGTACTTCCGGGACGAGCCGCGACGCGAGCGCGAGGCGTCCGCGGATCGTTCGAACTGACGGCGTTCCGTCGGTCGACGAGTCGCAACGACTATCCTCCCGCCGTCCGACCCTCGAGCCATGCCGTTTGGCGTCGACGAGGCCGGAAAGGGGCCCGCGCTGGGATCGATGTTCGCCGCGGCCGTCCGCGTCTCGGAGCCCGACGCGCTTCCCGAGGGGATCGCGGACTCGAAGCGACTCGCTCCGGAGCGCCGCGAGGAGCTGGCCGCGATCCTGCGCGAGGACGATCGAATCGCCGTCGGCGTCAGCGAGATCGCGCCCGAGACGATCGACGATCCCGAGACGGACATGAACTCGCTGGCGGTCAGGGCCCACGCCGAGGCGATCGAGGCGGCCCTCGAGGCCGCCGACGGACCGACGGCCCCG
This sequence comes from Natronococcus sp. JC468, assembly GCF_012163165.1. NCBI lineage: Archaea > Methanobacteriati > Methanobacteriota > Halobacteria > Halobacteriales > Natrialbaceae > Natronococcus > Natronococcus sp. JC468. Next base: position 87,085 of record NZ_JAAVUO010000015.1, on the reverse strand, counting down.
TCCGGGCTCTGCGACGCCTGCGACACCGACGCTGACCGCTTCGCCCGCCGGGTCGCCGATGCCTGTGACCTCGAGGACGATCTCGAGCTGACGGCCGCTCACGGCGCCGACGACGCGGACCCGATCGTCGGTGCGGCGAGCATCGTGGCCAAAGTCACCCGCGATTCCCAGATGAGCGCGCTGGCCGACGAGTACGGTTCCGTCGGCAGCGGCTACCCGAGCGATCCGACCACCCGGGCGTTCCTCGAGTCCCACGTCGCCGAGACGGGCGAGCTCCCGCCGTTCGCCCGCGCGTCGTGGTCGACCTGCGAGGACGTGCTGGCCGAGGTCGAGCAGACGGGACTCGAGCAGTTTTGACCGATCGCTCCTGTCGGCTGCATGTCGCCGTTTTATGCGCGCTCCCGACCTACGTCCGAGCTGATACATCGTGCTCGATATCGTCTCACTGGTCGGGCTCGCGGCGGTCGCGACCGGCGTCGTCTGGAAGGGAAGCGGGTGGGTCGAGTCCTCGGCGGACCGGCTCGCGGTCGGCTACGGCGTGCCGCCGGTCGTCCAGGGGGCGGTCATCGCCGCCGTCGGCTCGAGCATGCCCGAGCTGGTGAGCGTCCTCCTGGCCACGCTGCTCCACGGCGAGTTCGAACTCGGCATCGGCGCGATCGTCGGCTCGGCCGTGTTCAACCTCCTCGTGATCCCGGGCCTCGCCGTCCTGGTCGGGACCGGGGGGATCTCGACGAGCCGGGAACTCGTCTACAAGGAGTCGCTGTTCTACATGCTCTCGGTCGCCGTGCTCCTGCTGACGTTCTCGCTGGCGGTGATCTACAACCCGGTGGACGGCGTCGACCTCCAGGGGGAGGTGTCGCGTCCCCTCGCGCTGTTCCCGCTCGTCCTCTACGGCCTCTACGCGCTCACCCAGTACTTGGACGCCGCGGAGGACGAGACCGAGCCGGACCCGTCGGTCGACCGCCTCCGGACCTGGCTGTGGTTCGGACTGGGGCTGGTCGTCATCGTCGTCGGCGTCGAGGGGCTCGTCCGGGCGGCGATCGGGCTCGGCGACGCGTTCGGCACGCCCGCGTTCCTCTGGGGGATGACCGTCGTCGCGGCCGGCTCGAGCGTGCCGGACGTGTTCGTCAGCATCGCCGCAGCGAAGGCGGATCGACCGTCGGTCAGTCTCGCGAACGTGCTCGGGAGCAACATCTTCGACCTGCTCGTGGCCGTTCCGGTCGGCGTGCTGGTCGCCGGGACCCTGGCGGTCACGTTCGCCCACATCGTGCCGATGATGGCGTTTCTCGTCCTGGCGACGATCGTCTTCTTCACCATCGCGCGGACGGACATGCTGCTGTCACGGCTGGAGGCCTGGATCTTGCTCGGGGCGTACGGGCTGTTCGTGGCGTGGCTCGTCCTCGAGAGCCTCGGGATCTCGAGCGTCGTTCCGACCTGAAAACGGGGGTTCGGCGGCCGCTACCTGTCCGTGAGCAGGCGCTGGAGGATGTCGCCGTAGGCGGGGCGGGTGATGAGCACGCCCACGAGGACCCCCAGGATCGTGATGATGGCGAACCCGCGCAGATCGCCGAGACTCAACACGGCCAGCGGCGACAGCGCGATGATCGTCGTCGCGGCGGCGGCGCCGATGACCCAGAACGCCTTGCGGAACCGCGATTCGAAGACTCGCCGGGAGCTGACGTCGCCCTCGTCCATCACCTCGTCGGCGATGATGATGAGGTCGTCGACCCCCGTCCCGACGACGGCGATGAACCCGGCGACGTGAGAGAGATCCAGCGGCATCCGTATCGCCGCGGCGAAGCCAAGCAGGATAACCACCTCCGCCAGCGCCGTGAGGATCATCGGCGCGGCGACGCGGCGGTCGCTGTAGCGCAGGTAGACCGTCCCGCTGACGGTGAGTACTGAGAGGACGCCGATCAGCAGCGAGTAGGTCTTGAACTGGTCGGCCAGCGCGGGCTCGAGCGAGAACGTCTGCTCCTGCTCGAGGTCCAGCGGCGCGGTCAGCGCGCCCGACTGGAGGTTGACCGCGAGGGTGTTGGCGTCCTGCTGGCTCGGAACGATCATCTGGAAGACCGGATCGTTCTCCCAGTCGCCGGAGGCCATGCTGTCGGCGAGATCGGGGCTCATGCTGTGGGCGTCGACGACCTCGTCGTCGACCACGGTGAGCAGACACCACTGCTGGGCGTCGTGGTCGGTGTCGAACTCGCCGGTCTCGCGGTCGTGGATGTTCGGGTTACACTGGCCGACGCCCTCGCCGGTGAACCCGTACTCGTTCATCGCCGCCTGGTAGTCGGTCGCAGGACTGGACCCGTCGGCGCCCTCGCTGTCGTCGACGGTGACGGGGACGTAGTGGTACCCCTGCCGATCGTTGTACGACGCCGAGCCGACGCTTGCGAAGTCCTCGCCCCGGAGGACCGTCTCGTTGGTCTGGGTGCCGTTCTCGTCGGGGTGGTAGGCGACGATCTGGACGTCCCCGCGCTCGGTGAGCAGCTCCCGGAGCTCGCCGGGGGTCATCCCGGGAACCTCGGTGACGATGTAGTAGCCGTCGCCGACGGTCGCCTCCTGGTAGGCCGTGCCGCCCGAGAGCCCCGCCTCGTTGATCCGCAGTTCGATCGTCTGAATGATCTCGTCGCGGGTCTGCTGGGTGACCTCGTCGTCGACGTCGCCCTCCTCGACGTCGACGCCGGCCTCCTGGAGGGCGGCGGCGAACTCCGCGGCGGTGACCTCCTCGGCGAACACCTCCGCAGTGAAGCGATCGTCGTCCTCGTGGTACCGGACGACCGTGTCGGCGGCATCGATCCCGAGTTCGTCCCGGAGCGTCGTCTCGACCTCCCGTTCCTGGCCGGACTCGATATCGATGTCGGCGCTCATCCCGACAGGAGGTGCGCTGATCCGCGTACCGCCGTCAAGGCCGAGGCCGTACTCGAGGTTGGTCGGCCCCGCGTCGATCGTCTCGTTTTCGCCCTCGACGAGCGTGTCGTCGTCGGTGACGCCGCCGGGGACGAACAGCGCGACGAGCGCGGCGCTGACGAACGTCACCAGCAGGAGGATCCGCCAGTACTCCTTGACGAAGGCGATCGGGTTCATCGCGCCACCCCGTGGAACTTGTACCACCGAAGCAGGCTCAGGTTCAGCAGGTACGTGTTCATCAGGTCGGCGGTGAGGCCGACGAAGAGGATGATACCGATCGACGACAGCAACTCGACGCCGAAGATCCACGCGGCGACGCCCATCACGAGCATCGCCATCATCGACGTAACCGTCATCGTGATCCCGGTCCGCATCGCGCGGTGGGTGCTCTCGTAGAAGTCCCCGCCGCGGCGCAGGACGTGGTTGTTCAACAGGATGTCGGAGTCGACGGAGTACCCGATCAGCATCAACAGGGCGGCGACGGTGCCAAGCGAGAGCCTGATCCCGACGAGCGACATGAACGCGAGCGGGATCACGAGGTCGGAAAAGGCCGAGACGACGATCGCGATCGAGGGAACGAACGTCCGAAACAGCGCGAACGCGAGCGCGCTCATTCCGAGGAAGGCGACGGCGAGCCCCAGCAGGGCGGTCCGCTGGGTCTGCTCGCCGAAGCTCGCCGACGTCGAGGACACCTGCTGGATGACCTCGCCGTTCCCGGCCGGCTGAAGGTTAGTTTCGGCCTGTTCGCTCAGCCCCTCCTGATCGGTCGAGACGAACTGGACGATGTACTGGTTCTCCGCCGACGCGACGGACTGGATCGATTCGGGCTCCTCCTCGAACGCACCGGGGATCTCCTTCTCCGGCGTCGCCGTCTGGACGGTCAGCTCCGTCCCGCCGGCGAAGTCCATCCCGAACTGGACCGGCGTTCCCAACAGCAGAAACGATCCGGCGAGCACGAGCAGTGCGACTCCGAGAACCGCGAGCGGCACCGCCGCCAGCTGGCGGTCGCTGTACCGGGTGTAATCGATCTCCGGTACGTCGAAATACCCCATATACCACCCACCTGACCGTCGGGGCGTGTAAGCCTTCCTAATTTCTGTGCCGATATCCGATGAGAATAAGACGGACCGACGACGGCCTGAAATCCCTCGAGCCCGTAGCTCGAGCCATGACCGCCGAAACGCCCCGATCGTCCGCGACGGTCGAGGACCAGGCCGACGCTGCCCGAGACGCCTTCGCCGAACGGATCGTCGTCTCCTACCCAGCGGATCTCTCGGAGTGGGGACGGTTCCAGGTCGAGAAACCCTCGTTCCGGGCGTTCCTCCGGAAGACGCGGGACACCGCTACTGCGGGCGACGTCTGGGAGGAGTTCGTCGGCGTCGGCTGCTGTGGAAACTCCCTCGACGTCCCCCTGCGGGTCGAGGCCGTCGAGGGCGGTTCGCGGGTCGTCGACGACACCGAGATCGTCTACGACGTCCGCGAGGCCTGCGGCATCCAGGGGAGCTGGCGCGTCCAGAGCAAGGGCGGACCGAATCGGGCCTGACGAGACCGGGGCCGCTAGTCCGGCAGGTAGCGGACGCTCAGTACGCCGTCGTCGGCCGAGCGACGTACCTCGACGCGGACCGCCTCGAGTCGAGCCGCCCGCGCGACCGTCTCCTCGTCCTCGAGGACGTCCCGTGCGGCGTCCTCGACGTCGGACTCGAGGTTGAAGACGTGGATCTCGCCGGTCCCGGCCCGTTCCTCCTGGATCAGTTCGCCGACCTCGGCGTCGGCCGCGAGTTCCTTCTCGTGGGTGGTCGGCTCGAGGTCACTGTCGACGACCTCGATCGACCGCCGTTCGGCGACGTCGACGACCTCCCAGGCGACTTCCAGGGGCGGCTCGGGGGAGACGGTGCCCTCGAGGACGTCGTGGACCTCGAGGCCGGGGTTCGAGGAGAGGGTGTGTACCTGTGCGGTCTCGACGTCGCGGACGACGGCCGACTCGTCCTCGGCGTGGGTGACGACGAACGTGCCCGACTTTTCGCTCATGGGGCGCGGTAGGCGCCTGACGGGTTTCGGGGTTTCGGATCGCGGGGGGGCGTCTCCGACGGCCGCGTCGACCGTCGTCTCCGCGAGGGTGGCGACCGAGACGGTGTCCCCCGTGATCGACGCTGACGGGACCGCTACCACATGACGGAACGCCTTTACCGCAGGCGGGTGCCCTCTCGAGCATGGACGTCGACATCGGCAACGCGCTCGCGTCGGTCGCTTCCCCGGGCGTCTCCCGGGAGTCGCTGGAGCGCCTGGACGAGCAGGTCGCCGACGCACACGAACGCATCGAGGACGGGATGGCCGACGGGGAACACGGCTACGAGGCGCTGAACCTCCCCGATCGAACCGACCCCGACGAGATCCGACGGACCGTCGAGCCCGTAGCCGACGCCGAGGCCCTCGTGACCGTCGGCATCGGCGGGAGTGCCCTGGGCGCGGCGACGATCACCGAGGCGCTCGCAGCGGAGAGCGAGACCGAGGCCGTCTACCTCGACAACGTCGACCCCGCGTGGGTTTCGACCCACCTCGAGCGACTGCCCCTCGAGGAGACCGCCATCAACGTCGTCTCGCGGTCGGGAACGACCGCGGAGACGCTGGCGAACTTCCTCGTGGTCCGGGAGGCCTTCGAGGACGCGGGCGTCGACTGGACCGAGCGGACGGTCGTGACGACGGGCGAGTCAGGTCCTCTCAGGGATCTCTCGGAGCGCCACGGTCTGCCCTCGCTTTCGGTTCCCGACGGCGTCCCGGGTCGTTTCTCCGCCCTGTCGGCGGTGGGGATGGTCGCCGCCGCCGTCTGCGGCCACGACCTCGAGGCGCTGCTTTCCGGCGCCGCGGCCGAGGCCGAGACGCTGTCGGGCTCGCTGTTCGAGTGTCCGGCCTACGCCTACGGGGCGACCAGTTACGCGCTGGACGCCCGCGGCGCGAGGATGAATGCGATGGTCCCCTACGCCGAGTCCCTCGAGACCTACTCGGAGTGGTTCGCCCAGCTGTGGGCCGAGAGTCTGGGCAAGGACGACCTCGGCCAGACGCCGCTGCGCGCGCTCGGCGCGACCGATCAACACTCCCAGCTCCAGCTCTACCGCGCGGGCCCGCGGGACAAGCTCGTTACGTTCGTCACGTCCGAGGAGGACACAGACCGATCGATTCCCGAGACCGACGTCGAGGACCTCGCCTACCTCGGCGACGCGACGCTCGGCGAGTTGCTCGACGCGGAGTTCGAGGCGACGGAGGCCAGCCTCGCCGCGGCGGGGCGACCGAACGTCCGGCTCGAGCTCGAGCGCGTCGACGAGTACGAACTCGGCGGGTTGCTGTACGGGATGGAGGCCGCCTGTGTGCTCGCGGGCGAACTCTACGGCGTGAACACGTTCGAACAGCCCGCCGTGGAGTGGGCCAAAAAGGCGACCCGCGGACTGCTCGGCGGCGGCGAGTTCGAGGAGGCCGACGCCGTCGCCGAGAAAACCGAGCTGCGGGTCGAGCGATAGCCGCCCGAACGCGGTCGAGGCGCCGAACCGCACCGACCGATTGCGGAGCCCATATGGGCGCGCGCTCGAACACTCCGGTATGAGCGAGACAGCACGGCCCGACGAGGGAGCGGGCACCGACTCGGCGATTCCGTCGCTCGGCGCCGTCTTCGCCGCCGTTACGATGGCCGCCGTTCTCGTTCCGGTTCGGGGCGGCGTCGACGATCCGTTTATCCAGGCGGCCGCGGCGTTCGCGGTCGTGGCCGTCGTCGGATTTCTGGCGCGTCGCCACGGCGCGCTCGACCGAACGCCCGGCGCGCTGGCCGCCGCGGGCGCGAGCCTCCTGGTCGTGTTGCTGACCGGCTACGCCGTCAACCAGGGGACGACCGCCCCGACGACCGTCCCCGGACTCGAGTGGACGGTGTCGTTGATCTTTCTGGCGTTCGTGGCCGCGGGCGCCTCGATCGGGATCGCGGCCGCCGACTACGCCGGCGTCTCGACGGGCGGGCTTGTCGAACGCACGCTTCGGTTCTCGACGATGGTCGTCCTCGGTTTCGCCGGCCTCGTCGGGATGGCGGTGGTCAGCATCGTCTTCGCCCCGTTGCTCGGGACCGGTAACCTCGAGGGCCAACTCCTCCAGTTCCTCTCGACGTCGCTCGGCCTCGGTTCGGTCGCGGCGATCTACATGGCGATGCGGGGGTACGACCGCTCCTTCGTCGATCTCGAGGTTCCCAACCTGCGGGCGGTGCTCTGGACGGTCGGGGGACTGGCGCTGCTGTTCGGCGCGCTGGTCGGGATCTCGCTCGCGATGACGGCTATCGGCGTCGAGACGGCCGAACACGGGACGACCCAGCAGGTCGAACAGAACCCCGAGTTGATCGCCGTGATCGTCCCCGGGATGTTGCTGATCGTCGGGCCGTTCGAGGAGCTGTTGTACCGAAACGTCGTCCAGAAGTCGCTGTACGAGACGTTCTCGCGGTACGGCGCCGTCGTCGTGACGAGCGTCGTCTTCTCGTCGGTTCACGTCTCGGCGTACGGAGTGAACAGCACGGCCGGGGAGGTGCTCGCGACGCTGGTGGTGCTGTTCGGGCTCTCGCTGGTGCTTGGCTTTCTTTACGAGCGGACCGACAACCTGGTCGTGCCGGCGCTGGTCCACGGCGCGTACAACGCGATCCAGATGCTCGTTCTGGTCCTCTAGGTCGGGTTCTTGCGCGCCAGCTCCGAGCCGCAGATCGGACACCGCTCCTTCTGTTCGTCGAACTCGCGACCGCAGCCCTGGCACTGGAACAGCCAGCTTCGCTGTTCGTCGATCCCCTCCCGGGCGATCACCTCGACGTCGACGTTGAGTTTTTCGGCGACGTTTTGCATCGCGTAGTCGTCAGTGACGAGGGTAGCGTCGAGTTCGAAGCTCGCGGCGACGAGCCGAACGTCGGTGTCCGAGAGCACGTCGAGATCGCCCGATTCGCTCGCCGCGCGACGGACCTTCTCGGTCGTGTCGCCGTCGGGGATGTGGACGTGCATCCCCGACCCCTCCATCGCGTCGTAGCGGTAGGCGCTCTCGTCTTCGAGTTCTTCGCGGACGAGCGGGATCGTCGCGATCTGTTCGGTCGTGTGATAGTCGTGGATAAAAGCCGAGGAGTCGAGAACGTACATACCGTTAGCGCTGAACGACGATGTAGTCTTTCACGGCGCGGACGCGGTTGATAGGCACGCGAAACCGGCCGTCGTCGTCGGTGTCGAGGTCGACGGTCTGGTTCGGGAGCTCCTCGTTGGGCTCGATGACGAGGTCGTGGAGGGTCCCCGATTTGATCTCTGTCGTGACGTTGTAGAGCATTCCCAGTTCCGTTCCGTCAGAACCCATGACGGACTTCCCCGAGAGGTTCTCCGCGAGTACTTCGCTCATGCTACCCCGTACTTACTAGTTGCTATTAAACTCCACGGGCCGACCGGGAGCGCTCGAGCGCGACTTCCCGCGGCCGTCCCCGGGGAGTCGTCGGGCCGACGACGATCCCCGTGACGATGGGTTTAACTACCGTCCTACGGACGGTTTACCCAAGACCTTCTCGGGTGGTCACCATGTCTGATTCGGATACACACGACCCCACATCTCTGCGAACGCCGATCGTCGCCGTCCTCGGACACGTCGATCACGGCAAGACCAGCCTCCTCGACAAGATCCGCGGCTCCGCGGTCATCGAGGGCGAAGCGGGCGCGATTACCCAGCACATCGGCGCCACCGCGGTGCCGCTGGACGTCATCTCCTCGATCGCGGGCGAACTCGTCGACCCCGACGACTTCGACCTGCCCGGCCTGCTGTTCATCGACACGCCGGGTCACCACTCCTTTACCACGCTGCGCTCGAGGGGTGGCGCGCTCGCGGACATCGCGATCCTCGTCGTCGACGTCAACGACGGCTTCCAGCCCCAGACGCTGGAGGCGCTGGACATCCTCCAGCGCTCCCAGACGCCGTTTATCGTCGCCGCGAACAAGATCGACACCGTCCCGGGCTGGAACGCCAACGAGGACTCCCCGATCAACGCGACCTACGAGGCCCAGTCCGACCGCGTGCGCGAACGCCTCGACGAGAGCCTCTACGAGATCATCGGGAACCTCTCGGACGAGGGGTTCTCGGCCGATCTGTACTGGCGAGTCCAGAACTTCCAGCGCAACGTCGGCGTCGTCCCCGTCTCGGCGATGACCGGCGAGGGGGTGCCCGACCTGCTGGCCGTGATGATGGGCCTCTCCCAGCGCTACATGAAAGATGAGATGGAGATCGACGTCGCGGGTCCCGGCGTCGGGACCGTCCTCGAGGTCAAAGAGGAGAAGGGCTTCGGCAAGACCGTCGATCTCGTCCTCTACGACGGGACGCTGCGGGCCGACGACACGATCGTCGTCGGCGGCACGAACGAGCCGATCGTCACCGAGGTGCGCGCGCTCCTGCAACCGCGCCCGCTCGAGGAGATCCGCACCGAGAGCCGGTTCGAGAAGGTCGACGAGGTGTCGGCCGCAACCGGGATCAAGGTCGCCGCGCCCGATCTGGGCGACGCCATCGCGGGCGCACCCGTCCGCGTCGTCCGCGACCGCGAGCGCGCGGACGTGATCGCGGAGGTCGAGGACGAACTCGCGAGCATCGCCGTCGACACCGAGGAGACGGGCGTCGTCGTCAAGGCCGACACCCTCGGCAGCCTCGAGGCGATGGCCGACGCTCTGGAGGAGGCCGAGGTACCGATCGTCCGCGCGGAGGTCGGCGACGTCGCCCCGCGGGACGTCTCGGTCGCCTCGACGGCCGAGGAGGGCAAAGAGCAGGTGATCCTCGGGTTCAACGTCGACGTGCTCGGCGACGCCGAGCAACGGGCCGAGATCGAGGACGTCCGCGTCTTCACCGACGAGGTCATCTACCAGCTGATCGAGGAGTACGAGGAGTTCGTCGACGAACTCGAGCGCGCCCAGCAGGACACCATCCTCGAGAACATCGTTCGCCCCGCCCGGTTCCGGATCCTGCCCGATCACACCTTCCGGCAGAACGATCCCGCCGTCGTCGGCGTCGAGGTCAACTCCGGCACCGTCCAGAACAACACGAACGTCGTGAAGTTCGAGGGCAACGAGCCCGAACGGGTCGGTCAGGTCAAGGGCATCCAGGAACAGGGCGAGGACGTCGACGAGGCCCGCGCGGGCAACCGCGTCTCGGTCGCCATCGACGGCCCCACCGTCGGCCGCCAGATCGAGGAGGACGACGAGCTCTGGACCGAACTGCCGGAGAAACACGCGAAAATCTTAGAACAGGAGCTCTCGAGCGAGATCCCCGCCGACGAGCTCGAGGCGCTGAACATGTACCTCGACAAGCAGCGCAGCCGCGATCCGTTCTGGGGCAAGTAGCTACCGACCGTTTGCGGTTCGCGCTCCCGTTTTCGCGCGCGAGTTCGTCTCCTCGAGCGCCTCGTACACCGCCTCGGGATCGTCGATCGCCGAGCGATCGCAGCGGAGGTTCCGGAACCGTCGCTCGAGGACGAGTTCGTCGTCGGTGAGTCGAATCTCGGTGATCCTTTCCCAGGGGACGAGCTTCCTCGAGCGCCCCCGGTCGTAGCGGACGCCGCGGTCGTGGACGCGCAGTTCGCCCCGCTCCCGGCTCGGGTCGGGCGACGTTCGCGCGATCCAGCCGTCGTCCGGATCGAACTCGAGCCAGTTCGAGGCGAGCATGACGGCGCCGTAGACGACCCAGAGCAGCCCGATCGGGTCGCCGAGGCCGAGCGTCCACAGTCCGCCGACGGCGACGAGGGCGGCGGAACCGATCCAGACCCCGTTCCGGGCGAGCGCGCCCGCGGGCCGGTAGCTCCAGATCGCGGTCGGCTCGTCGGGCGTGACCGCCTCGACGAACCGGTTCCGGCAGAGTCGCTCGAGGCCGACGGCCGTAACCGCGAGGACCGCCCCGAGCGCGACCGTCGCGATGAGGTAACGAGCCGTCGGCTCGAGGAGCCCCGCGCTCGGCGCGAGGGCCGCGGCAGCGAACCCGGCCGCCGGCAGGTAACAGACGAGGCGCGACCGCCGACTGCGCCCGATCCGTTCGGGCAGGCCGCGGGCGCGCTTCGCGAGGACGTGCCCGCCGAGCGTGACGGCGGTGACGACCGTCGGGAACGTACCGAGCAGCGCCGCGGTCGTCGCGTCCGCGACCAGCCCGGCGAGGACGACGAGGCCGCCGGCGACGAGGCCGAGGTAGAAGCCGAAGGCGGCCTGAAACCCGATGTCAGGCGGGTCGGCGTCGGGAACGGGCCGACCGTACTCGTGGGACATACACATTCTACGGCACCGTTCAGGAAAAAGATGGGTGATTGACGTGTCGGGACGGTATCACGGTTCGTCGGCCCGCTCGAGGCGCAGTGCAGCGCCGCCCTCGAGCCCCGCGAGCGGTGCCGTCTCGCCGACGCGCGCGACGACGGTGACGGGTGCCGCGGCGCGGGGTTCGCCCGCGGACTCGCGGCCCCTCCCGTCCCCGCTCCTCGTATCGAAGGCTTCGCTCCGCTCGGACCTCGCATCGCTGGCCGGCGTCGGTCCCCAGAACAGACACAGCTTCTCGCCCGCGGGCCAGTAGGCGATCGCCCCCTCGGGGACGACCTCCCGTCCGTCCTCGAGGGGCGCCTCGAGCGACGCCGAGATGTACAGTTCGTCGCCCCAGCGGGTCGCGTCGCCGGAGACGGGGAGGGCGTCCTCGAGCGCGGCCCGGGTTTCGGGCGCGCCGTCGGTCCAGGTCGCGGTCAGTTCGCGGTCGTCGACCATGACGCGGAGGTCGGGCTGGGAGTCCATGTCCGGGAAGTCCCGCGAGAGCCCCCTTCGAGCTACCGATCGCCGCAGGATCGGCCGCCGTCGGTCCGGGTCGGTCGGCGTCGGAACGAGCGCCTGATTAATGGGTTGCTCCTTCCGCCCCAACCGGTAACTGGACGTTTGTGATTCGTTCTGCCATGCTTGTACACCTCAAACAGTACAAACACGAGGAGGTCCAGTTCGACGACAACCGGACGACCGGCGAGTCCCAGACCGAGGACTCGGTCGACAAGGACCCCGAGGAGTACTTCGGCGAGGACATCGACGACTTCGACCTCGAGACCTGGGAAACCATCGAGTACGAGGACGATCCGATCCAGCGCCGCGACGTTTCGATCGACGGCGTGACGGCCGTCTCCGTGCCCGAGGAACCGACCGACGAGGACGATCCGGACCTCCCCGGGCGGACGATCCAGCTGCGGCTGGGCGGGGGGATCGAGTACGTCGAACAGTCCAGGATCGTCGAGGTTCAGGATCTGAACCCGGAGGAGGAAGCCGAGGGAAAGGTCTCCAAGGAGGACGATCCGCAGGGGAAAGCGACGATGGACGAGGAGCCGTAGCCGTCCACGTGCTTCGCCCGGGTCACGCGAGCCGCCTGCCCGCTCGAGGTACCGAAGCGAGAATCTGTCACGTGCGACATTGACAGCGGCTGTCGGGGACGATCCGGTCCCGAAATGGTTTTCAACCGCTCGCGCGGACACTCGGTATGCCGACGGAATCGGACACTCATTATGATCCCTCGCTGGGGAACAAGTTCATTTTCGTCACCGGCGGGGTTATGTCTGGGCTCGGGAAGGGGATCACGGCCGCCAGCACCGGTCGGCTCCTGAAAAACGCCGGGTTCGACGTCACCGCCGTGAAGGTCGACCCCTACCTGAACGTCGACGCCGGGACGATGAACCCCTACCAGCACGGCGAGGTGTACGTCCTGGAGGACGGCGGCGAGGTCGACCTCGACCTGGGGAACTACGAGCGGTTCCTCGACGTCGACATGACCTCCGACCACAACGTCACCACCGGGAAGACCTACCAGCACGTCATCGAGAAGGAACGGGCCGGCGACTACCTGGGGAAGACGGTCCAGATCATCCCCCACATCACCGACGACATCAAACGGCGCATCCGCGAGGCCGCCGAGGGAACCGACGTCTGCATCGTCGAGGTCGGCGGCACGGTCGGCGACATCGAGGGGATGCCCTACCTCGAGGCCTTGCGCCAGTTCGCCCACGAGGAGGACGAGGAGGACATCCTCTTCACCCACGTCACCCTCGTCCCGTACTCGAAAAACGGCGAGCAGAAGACCAAGCCCACCCAGCACTCGGTTAAGGAAGTTCGCTCGATCGGGCTCCAGCCCGACGTGATCGTCGGGCGCTGCGAGGACCGCCTCGAGCCCAAGACCAAGGAGAAGATCGCGCTGTTCTGTGACATCCCGACCGACGCGGTGTTCTCCAACCCCGACGTCGAGGACGTCTACCAGGTGCCCCTGATGGTCGAGGAAGAGGGACTCGACCAGTACGTCCTCGAGCACTTCGGGCTCGCGAACGAGGCCTTACCGGAGGGCCAGCGGGCCAACGAGTGGCGCGAGATCGTCACGACCGAGAAGTCCGAGTCGGTCGACATCGCGCTGGTCGGCAAGTACGATCTGGAGGACGCGTACATGTCGATCCACGAGTCGCTGAAACACGCCGGCTTCGAACTGGGCGCCGACGTCGACGTCCGCTGGGTGGCCGCCGGCGAGGTCGCCGACGGCCACGACGGCCAGCTCGCCGACGTCGACGGGATCATCGTCCCCGGCGGGTTCGGGATGCGCGGCTCCGAGGGCAAGATCGAGGCGGTCCGCTACGCCCGCGAGAACGACGTCCCCTTCCTGGGGCTGTGTCTGGGCTTCCAGATGGCCGTCGTCGAGTACGCCCGGAACGTGCTCGGCCTCGAGGACGCCCACTCCGCGGAGATGAACGCGGAGACGCCCCATCCCGTCATCGATATCCTGCCCGAGCAGTACGAGGTCGAGGACATGGGCGGGACGATGCGGCTGGGCGAGCACACGACGGTGATCGAGCCCGAGACGCTGGCCTACGAGCTGTACGGCGACACCTCCTGCTCGGAACGCCACCGCCACCGCTACGAGGTCAACCCCGAGTACTTCGATCGGTTCGAGGGCGAGCCCCTGCAGTTCTCCGGAACCGCGGGCAACCGCATGGAGATCCTCGAACTCGATGACCACCCCTACTTTCTGGGCACGCAGTTCCACCCCGAGTACACGTCTCGACCCGGCCAGCCGAGTCCGCCGTTCGTGGGCTTGCTCGAGGCCGCGGTCGATCGTACCACAAGCGAAACCGAGGCAACCCACTGATGGTCGATACGCACACGTTCGTCCCCGAGGCAGTCGAAGAGATCGAGAACGAAGTCGGCGACGCGAACGCGGTCATCGCCCTCTCGGGCGGCGTCGACTCCTCCGTCGCGGCCGCGCTGGCCTACGAGGCCATCGGCGACCGACTGACGCCCGTCTACGTCGATACCGGGCTGATGCGAAAGGGCGAGACCAGCCAGATCCGCGAGACGTTCGACTACATGGAGTCGCTGCGGATCGTCGACGCGAAGGATCGGTTCCTCGAGGCCCTCGAAGGCGTCACCGACCCCGAGGAGAAACGCGCGGTCATCGGCGAGCAGTTCATCCGCGAGTTCGAGCGCGAGGCCACCGATGCCAACGCGGACTACCTCGTCCAGGGGACGATCTACCCCGACCGCATCGAGAGCGAGGGCGGGATCAAGTCCCACCACAACGTCGGCGGCCTCCCCGACGTGGTCGACTTCGAGGGGATCGTCGAACCCGTTCGCGACCTCTACAAGGACGAGGTCCGCGACGTCGCGCGCCACCTCGGTCTCGAGGCGGTCGTCGCCGAACGGATGCCGTTCCCCGGCCCCGGCCTCGCCGTGCGCGTGATCGGCGAGGTCACCGAGGAGAAACTCGAGGTCGCTCGCCACGCCTGTCACGTCGTCGAGGAGGAACTCGAGGAGTACGAGCCCTGGCAGGCCCTCGCTGCTGTCATCGGTAAGGCGACGGGCGTGAAAGGCGACAACCGAGTCCACGGCTGGGTCGTCTCGGTTCGGTCGGTCGAATCTCGTGACGGGATGACCGCCCGCGCCCAGGAGATCGACTGGGAGACCCTCCAGCGCATCCAGTCCCGGATCACCGGTGAGAACGACACCGTCGCGCGGGTCGTCTACGACGTCACCCACAAACCGCCCGCGACCATCGAGTACGAATGAGCACGACGGCAATCGTCGCCGGCCCCGACGAGGACGGCATCGGCGACGCCCTCGAGGCGGAGGGCGTCGACGTCGCCCGGGTCGGGGGCGTGCTCTCGCGGCCGACCCTCGAGGAGGCGGGCGCCCTCGAGGCGGACCTGTACGTCCTCACCGACGTCGACCAGGCGACGACGATCCCGATCGTCTGCGACCTCAACGACGACATCCGCACCGTCGCCTACGGCGAACGAACCGTTCCGGAGTTCGTCCGGGGCCAGCTCGATCTGGCGATCGACCCGCAGCTGATGGACGCGGCGCTGGTCGCCGAGGAGCTGGTCGACTGACCGTTCGCGCAGCCGAATCGAACGGGACCGTTCCCGTAACGACCGCTTACTCGCCCGCGGCCGCTGTGAACGGTCTCCGGGACGGTTCCGCGCGGATGAACTCGAGTTAAGCCTGCGGGAACTGGCCGTAAGACGGCTATACCGACTCCCCCGTTCAAGTGGTTCCCGCCGGTACGGACGGACGGAGGTCGACGGGAGACCCCACCAAGTGGCACGATCTGCCAACCCCGTGACTTCCAGCAACCCCACCACAGCACCCTTCCCCCACATTGCCATACCGTTATCCGCTTGATGGGTGAGGCGGGCTCCCTGCACCGGCCCGCGTCACCGTCGCGTTGCTTTCGGGACACCCACCGTGTCCCGGTATGGCTCTCTGGACGCTACTCCTCGAGCCGAGCGTCACGCAGTCGCTTCAGCACCGGGATCTCCTCGAGTCGCTCCTCGGAGAGCAACGCCCAGTCGATCCCCTCGGGTTGCGAGCCGTCCTCGGGTCGGCGGACCGTCTCGGGCGTGACCACCAGATCCATCGAGACGTCGTGGTCGCCGACCGAGATCCCCTCCTCGAGCAGCTGTCGGTCGTGGATCGTCGTCGCGACGGTCGTCGATCCGTCGACGAGCCCGAGCTCTCGGAGGACGGCGTACTCGAGGTCGCTGTACCCCTCGCCCTTGCCGATCCGATCGCCCGTTTCCGTGACGGCGACGCTGCCCGAGACGATCAGGTCGATCGACTCGACGGCCTCCGGGCCGACCTGCTCGCCGTGCTCCGCGGAGCCCGAGACCGTCGTCGCCGCGTCGTAGTCCTCGAGAACGTCGGGGTCGAGTTTCAGGAAACACCGCTCCTCGCGCAGGCGCGGGACGGCCATGTAGACGGTCTTGCCCTCGCGCAGGGCGCGTCGCCGAACCGGAAGCTGGGGCGCGTCGGGGTTGGCCTTGATCGCCTCGGCCGCCGCCCACTCGGGCTGGTCGGCGAGTCGGTCGGCGGCCTCGTCGGCCCCGGCGAAGTTCGGGATCCGACCGTGGGGCGGGAACGGGAACCGGGCGACGCCGCCGTCCTCGAGGTCGTCCCAGATCCGCTCGCGGATCGCCCCCTTCTCGCCGTCGGCGCCGTCACTCGTCGGCATCGAGTTCCTCCGGTTCGACGGCACTCGGTTCGGGCTCCGAGGACGCCTCCTCACCCCCGCGAGCGAGCGTGACGAGCTGGCGCGCCTCCGGCAGGACGAGCTCCTCGAGGCCGAGCCGGACCGCGTCCCGGCTGGCCGGGAGACAGAACACCGGCACCTCGTCGGCGATGCCCGCGAAACACCGCGCGGCGACGACCTGGGTCCCGAACTCCCGGTAGGCCAGCGTCGTGAACAGTTCGCTGAACGCGGTGAGTTGCTTCTCGACCAGCGGCTCGACGGCCTCGGGCGTCACGTCCGCGGGTTCGACGCTGGTCCCGCCGCTCGTGACGATCAGGTCGACGTCGTCGCGGTCGACGAGCCGGGAGACGATCGACTGGATCGTGTCGTAGTCCTTGTTGACGTGTTCCCGCATAGCGACCTCGCAGTCGCTTCCCTCGAGGTAGGTGGCGATCTCCTCCCCGCCCGCGCCGGTGGCGTCGGGACGGTTCGTCGCGACGGTGACGAGGCCGACGCCGACCGGACTGCCGATCGGGTCGGTCCCGTTCTCCGATTCGGTCATGCGTCCCGTTCGGCCGGGAACGGGTAAAGCGCTCGCAAACGGGCGCGTTCGTTCCGCTGGCCCAACTGTTATGTCGGTCGTTTTCGTCGGAGGTGGTGTATGCAAGCGGTCAAAGTCACCGAGCACGGCGACACCGACGTGATCGAGTACGGCGACTACCCCGATCCCGAGGTCGGCCGCGGCGAGGTGCTGGTCGACGTCAAGGCGGGCGCGCTGAACCACCTCGACGTCTGGGTTCGCCGCGGGCTGCCGACGCTCGACCTCGAGATGCCCCACGTGCCGGGCAGCGACATGGCGGGCGTCGTCGAGGCAGTCGGCGAGGACGTCACCCGGTTCGAGCCGGGCGATCGCGTCGCGCTCACCGCCGGCGTCAACTGCGGCGACTGCGAGTTCTGTCGCGACGGCGATCCGACGCTGTGTGTCAACTTCCACCTGATCGGTGAGCACGTCACCGGGGTCCACTCCGAGTACGCCGCCGTCCCCGAGGACAACCTCATCCCCGTTCCGGAGGGCGTCGACTGGGTCACCGCCGGCTCGACCTCGCTGGTCTTCCAGACGGCCTGGCGGCTGCTGATCGATCGCGCGGACATCGAGGCCGGCGAGAAGGTCCTCGTGCTGGGCGCCAGCGGCGGCGTCGGCCACGCCGCGGTCCAGATCGCCGACTACGCGGGCGCGGAGGTGTACGCCACCGGCAGCACGGACGAGAAGCTCCGCCACGCCCGCGAGCTCGGGGCCGATCACGTCGTCAACTACGAACAGCAGAACTTCGCGGAGTGGGTCCGCAGCGAGACCGGCAACCGGGGCGTCGACGTCGTCGTCGACTACATCGGCGCGGGCACCTGGCGCGATTCGATCAAGAGCCTCGCGAAGAACGGTCGGCTGGTCACCTGTGGCGGCACCGCGGGCGGCAACCCCGAGACGGACATCCCGCGGATCTTCTGGAACCAGCTGCAGATCATCGGCTCGACGATGGGAACTCCGGGTCAGGTCGACGACGTGATGGAACTGGTCTGGGACGGCACCTTCGAGCCCGCGATCCGCGAGGTGCTCCCGATGAGCGAGACCGCCCGCGCCCACGAGATCATCGAGTCCCGGGAGGGGTTCGGCAAGGTCGTCGTCCGCCCCGACAGCGAGCTCTGACGGTCCGGAAGCGCCGTCCCCCGCGAACCGTGACTGCTTTGGCGATCGGCTCGAAACCTCCAAACGTGACCTCGAGCGACGACGGCGGCTACGTTCACGACCCCTCGAGCTTCGACGACGAGAGCGAACGCCGGGAGGGGAGCGACGGCGCCGACTGGGTCGACGACCCCGCCCACCCCGAGGCGTCCGACCGGGAGTTCGACTGGCGCGGCTGGACGCTGGTCGCCGTCGTCCTCTTCGCCTTTATCGTCTCGCCGGGGATCATCCTGCTGTGGCCCCCGGCCACCGACTACCTGTTCGCGCTGATCGCGCTGCCGCTGGCTCCGGCCATTTTGCTCGCCGTGACGGCCGTCTGGGCGACGACCCGACCCTGACTCGAGGCGTCGACGATTACGATCGCGTTTCTCTTCCCGTCGCACCTGCCACTTTCTCCGAGTTATAACTACCGTCGGATCTTATGGTTACTCCATTGATGTTAGCTCGAATATAGTAAAGCTTCAGTAGCGATCGGTGGGTAACTATGGTACGCGATACCCGACGATCGTTCGTCCGCAACGCAGCAACCGTCGCCTTCGGGGGCGCCGCGCTCGGCGCCGCCGGCACGAGCGGGGTCGCCGCGGCCGACTCCGAGTACGAGGCCGCCGTCGAGGCAGCGATCCACGACCGGGTCAACGCCGTTCGCGCCGAGCACGGGCTCGAGGCGCTCTCCGCTCGCGAGGACCTCGCGACGGTCGCGGACTCCCACAGCCGGGACATGGCCGAGCGGGGGTACCTCTCGCACACCTCCCCGGAGGGCGAGACGATGACCGATCGGTACGAGCGGTTCGACGTCGACTGCCGTGGATGGGCCGAGAACATCCTGTACAACTACGCCAGCGACGAGTCCCCAACTGCGGCCGCGCGGCGAAGCGTCGACCAGTGGATGGAAAGCAGCGGCCACCGACGGAACATTCTCTCGACGTCCTGGACCGCCGAGGGGATCGGCGCGGCCGTCGCCGACGACGGGCGGCTGTACGTGACCCAGAACTTCGGCGTGGACTGCCGGTAAACTACCCTACCCTACTTCGCTCACCCCATACGGGGTTCGCTCGTTCCTTGCGGTCGGAGGCTCCTCCTCGAATTATGCTGAACTGCCCTGGTTCGGCCCGCGCGGCCGAGCGCCCGATTCCGACGATCGGGGCCTTCGAGGGCGCCGCGCTCGAGGCGGACCCGGTCGACTATAGTAGCCACTGAAAGTCAGTGCGCACCCGATCGGACGACGGCTGGACGATCGGTGTGCAAACCGTTTCAGTTGTTACTATAGGCCGCAGCTAACCCGCGTTCGGGCGTCCGAACGCGGTTGGGCCGATCGTAACGCCGCTTCGAAAATCGAAACTGTCCGTCGCCGCTACTCCGAGCGCACGTCCCGACGCATCGCGATCTCGAACCACGGGCAGAGACGAAGCTGGCGGTACCACTCGGGACGGGAGTGGAGCCGCTCGTAGGGAACCCACATCAGGCCCGCGACCTCCTCCTCGTCGGGCTCGAGCGTGCGGTCCGACAGGGTCAGCTGCAACACGGCACAGACCTCGTGTTCGACGCCCGCGTTCTCGAAGTAGCGCTTGTACTCGAAGCGGTCGGTGACCCGCAGGTCGTCGTACTGATCGGGGGTAACGCCGAGTTCCTCCTCGAGGCGCTGGCGGGTCGCCTCCTCCTGGCTCTGACCCTGCACGGGGTGGGAGGCGACGGTGCCGTCCCAGTGGGTCCCCCAGAGGCGCTTGTCGGGGGCGCGCTGGGCCAGCAGGACGTTGTCCTCCTGATCGAAGACCATCGAGGTGAACGCCCGGTGGCGGATCCCGTCGCCAGTGTGGGCCTCGAGACGGTTGACGAGCTCGAGTTCGGTGTCGTCCTCGTCGACGGCGATGACGTCCTGTCGCGCGTTTTTGTGGGGGTCCTCGTCCCGTGACGTACTCATATCCGCACAATCACAGCGGGTCTTGAAACCAGTATCGGCTCCGATCGGGGCGACGCCGTCGCGGCGGTATCAGGCGCCGAACGGCCACCGGCCGTCGTCGTCCGGGTTCGGACGGTAGCCGTCCCCGACGGCGATCGTCAGCGCCGCGGATTCGGTCTCGAGTTCGAGGGTTTCGGTCTCGAGCATCTCGCCGTCGAGGCTGTACTCGACAGAGTCCCGCAGGCTCTCGATCGTGAGCGAGGGAGTCCGCCGCCGGACGACGTGGGCGTTCCCGCGGTCGAACAGCCGCTCGAGGGCGGTCTCGCCGAGCAGGTCGAGCGCGCCGGCGTCCTCGACGATGGTGACTTCGAGGAGCCCGTCCTCGACGTCGGCCTGGGCGGTCCGCGTCCCCGAGAACCGTCGGCAGTTCCCCACCAGGACGAACATCGCCTCGCCGGTCCAGGACTCGGCGACCTCGCCGCTCGGTCCCTGGGCGGTCTCTACCCGCAGGGGTAGCGATTCGAACGACCGAACGGTCTCGATCCCGTTCATGACGTACGCGAGGACCCCGAACTCCGCTTTCCCCTCCGCGGAGGTCTCGCTGCTGGCCTCGGCGGTGATCCCGCCGACGCAGGAGTTGACGAACGTTCGGTCGTTCGCGATCCCCAGATCGATCGCCCGCCGTCGCCCGTTCTCGATCACGTCGAAGGCGTGCTCGATTCCCTTGAGGCCGATGTTCGACGCGAAGTTGTTGCCCGTCCCCGCCGGCACGACGGCGACGGTCGTCGTCTCGAGCCCGTCGGCGCTCGCGAGCCCGTCGACGACTTCGTTGACGGTCCCGTCCCCGCCGGCGGCGGCGACGAGATCGGCCTCGTCGGCCGCCTCGCGCGCGAGCCGCTGTCCGTCGCCGGCCGCCTCGGTTTTTCGCACGTCGAACCCGCGTTCGGTCGCCAGTTCGACGACGTCCTCGACGTGATCCTCGCTACCGCTGACGGGGTTGAGAACGAGCACCCGTTCGGTCGCGTCGTCCACGTGCATGCGACGAGATATGCCGGGCG
Organism: Natronococcus sp. JC468; assembly: GCF_012163165.1. Lineage (NCBI taxonomy): Archaea > Methanobacteriati > Methanobacteriota > Halobacteria > Halobacteriales > Natrialbaceae > Natronococcus > Natronococcus sp. JC468. The sequence goes on along the minus strand of NZ_JAAVUO010000015.1, from coordinate 65,964 downwards.
TGCGCAAAAGGGGCCCCCCGGCGTATGCACTCGCATGTACGCCGTAGACCTGCACGCGCACACGCGGTTCTTCCACGGTCGTCGGGAGCTGGGTGATCGGTTCGATCCGCTGGGCGTTCGACTGCTCGCTCGAGCCGCCCGGTACCGCGGCCTCGACGGGGTTGCAACGACGAACCACGACTACTACACCCGGCTGAATCCGTCCGCCGACGTCGCGACGCTGCCGGGGATCGAGATCACGACCGACCGCGGGCACGTCCTGGTCGTCGGTCCCGATCCCCCCGCCGAGACCGAGCCCGGCGAGCTCACGCCGGGGGAGGCGGTGGAACTGGCCCACGACCGGGGCTGCGCGGCGATCGTCGCCCACCCGTTTCGCAACAGCACGGTCCGCGAGGTCGAGGACGTGCCCTTCGACGCGATCGAGGTCAACGGCAAACACCCGCGCTCGCGCCCGCTCGTCGAGCGGCTGGCCGAGGACCGGGGGCTGCCGCTGGTCGGCGGGAGCGACGCGCACTACCCCTTCGAGGTCGGCCGGGCCCACACCGTCGTCGACGCAAAGCAGCTCACCCCGGAGGCGGTCGCCGACGCGATCCGCGACGGACGCGTCGAGGCCCGGGTCTCGCGATCGCCGCTGGATCGGCTGCTCAGGCGAGGGTATCGGGCGATCCACCGCCAGAAGCGGGTGATCGACGCGATCGAATCGCCGACGCCGGGCGTCGGCGAGCCTCCCGGCGAGGACGAGCCCGCCGGCGATGGAACGGACCCGGTTCGAACCGACGGCTCGAGCGACCCTCGAGACGGCCCCGACTAACCGAGCTGTTCGTCCAGGATCAGCCGCGTCTGGGTGCTGACGACCTCGTCCTGGTCGCGGGCCTGCGTGATGAGGTCGTTGACGCCGCGGGTGTCGGCCGCGTCGACGACGAGGACGATGTCCTGCTCGCCCGAGACCATCCAGACGAAGTCGACCTCCTCCCACTCGGCCATCCGCTCGGAGACGGCCTTGGTGTCGACGTCGACGGCGACGCTGACCTCGATCATCGCCTTCACGTTGCCCGTGTGCGTCGAGATCGTAAAGCGCTCGATCACTCCCTCGTCCATCATCCGCTCGACGCGGTTTCGCACCGTTCCCTCGCTCGTCCCCACCTCGTCGGCGATTTCGGTGTACGGCGTGCGGGCGTCCCGCCGCAGCGTGTCGAGGATCTCTCGGTCCAGCTCGTCCATGAGATGCGTCGCTACGGGCGACCCGCACTTACCGATTACGAAATTCGTAACTGAGCTTCGAAGGCAACACTTATGCCCGGCTATCCAATACGTAGTTCGTAATGACAGCTGCCTACGTTGCACTGGAGGGTGGCCACGTGATCGAGGGACGTGGTCGCGCTCCGGGAACGGCTCGTGGCGAACTGGTTTTCACCACGGCGTACACCGGTTACGAGGAGAGCCTGACCGATCCCTCCTACGAGGAGCAGGTGCTGACCTTCTCGTACCCGCTGATCGGAAACTACGGCGTCCGCGAGGAGCGCTTCGAGGACGACCGCGCCCACCCGCGGGCCGTGCTCTCCCGGGAGCTGACCGACGACGTTGCCGACTGGCTCGAGTCCGAGGGCGTCCCCGCGATGGACCACCTCGACACGCGCGAGGTCGTCACCGACATCCGCGACGAGGGCGCGATGAAGTGTGGCATCGCCGTCGGCGAGGACGCCACCGAGGAGGACGCCCTGGCCGAACTCGAGGCCTGCAAGGAGATGAGCGAACACACCGAGATCGGCGCCCAGGTCAGCGTCGACGATGTCGAGGTCCACGGCGCCGACAACGACGGCGCGACTGTCGCCCTGGTCGACTGCGGCGCGAAGGGCTCGATCCTCGACTCGCTGCTCGAGCGCGACGCCGAGGTCCACGTGTTGCCCTACGACGCCGGCGTCGAGGACGTCGCGGCCGTCGACCCCGACGTCCTGTTCGTCTCGAACGGCCCGGGCGACCCGGTCAACTTCGAGGAGACGATCGAACTCGTCGAGGAGTCCGTCGGTGAGGTGCCGATCGCCGGCATCTGCCTCGGCCAGCAGATCGTCGCCGAGGCCCTGGGCGGGAGCACCGAGAAGATGACCTTCGGCCACCGCGGCGTCAACCAACCCGTGCTCGACCTCGAGTCGGACCGCGTGGTCATGACGACGCAGAACCACGGCTACGCCGTCGCTGAGCCGGGCGAGCACCTCGAGGTCACCCAGATCAACGTCAACGACGACACGCCCGAGGGGCTCGACGGGATCGACCACGACATCCTCACCCGCCAGTACCACCCCGAGGCCAACCCCGGTCCCGAGGACACCCTCGACTTCTTCGACGACGTCCTCGCGATGGCCGGCCACCACAGCCAGCGAGCCGTTCCCGCCGACGACTGACGCCGTTCTCGATTCTACCGATCCGGATCGGAAGCGCCGCGAGCCGGCCGACTACGACGAGCCGGCGACGATCTCCGCGACCCGCTCGCGGTCGAACAGTCGCTCGTCCGCCGGGATCTCGGGGTAGGACTCGCCCGACGAGTGGCCGGGCCACTCGCCGAACCGCTCGGGGTAGAGCTGCTTGGCGGTCATCTCGAGCTGGAAGAGGTTCATCAACGGCCCCTGGTAGCGCATCCCGCCGGCGACGACGCGGTCGTTCTCGACGGCCGTCAGCGTGCTGCCGACGGGGTGGTCCTCGAGCCGTTCGCGGACGCTCGCGATATCGTACTGGGGGGTGATCCCCCAGAGGTGGAGGACGACGTCCGGGTCGGCGTCGGCCATCGCCTCGTAGTCGATGACGCCCCAGTCGCCCGACCACTCGCGGTCGGCGAGGGCGTCGCGCGCGTCGAGCGGTCGCGTGTCTGCCTGCCAGAAGCCGTCCGCGTTGAGGTGGTACGCGTAGAACTCGCCGTCGCCGAGGGTGACCCGCGCGGCGGTCGGCCGCTCGTCCTCCGGCGGCAGGTTCGACTCGATGGTCGACCGCAGGTCGTCGTGGACGGCCGCGAGCGCATCGTAGCGCTCGCCCTCCCGGAACACGGCCGCGACGCGCTCGAACAGCTCCCAGAGGGAGTAGTACTCGTAGCCGTCGGCGTAGGCGTCGGCGGGCTCGCTGTGGACGCCGCTGTGAAAGTTGCCGAACCACGGTCCCACCGCGTCGGCGACCTCCTCGAGGTCGGCCTCGCTCCAGCCGTCCTCCGTGGTCAGGACGTAGGACGGATCCAGGAAGTGGACGTCGCTGTCGAGTTCGTAGACCTGCTCCTTGACGAGCCCCTGCTCGAGGGGGTTCGGGAGCCCCTCCCACTCGAAGGAGACGCCCTCGAGGCGGTCGTAGAAGGCGTTCATCGTCGGACCGGCCATCTCGGGGGAAAACAGCGAGTTCGCCGCCTCGCCGTGGCCGAGCGCGACCATCATATCGGCGTACTGCGGGAACGTGACGAGGGCGTCCTCGGGGACGGCGTCGAACTCGACTTCCCCCGCCGGGGCCAGCGTCGCGGTGTGAGAGTCGGCGGCCGTTCCGTTCTCGTCGCCGCCTTCGGTTTCGCTGACACAACCGGCCGTCGCTCCGGTACCGACGGCGACACCCGCCGCGAGGAGTTCCCGTCTGGTTCGTTCGAACGAACGCGTTTCGTCCATGCGAATTAGGCTAACCTAAAAACGTAAAAGCCGATCGATCGGAATCGGGGGACGGAGCCGATGCCCCGAAGCGGCGACCGGACCGACGCGGAGTCGTGGGTGGCGGTTAAGCGGTCGGCGGACGATACCGTCACCGACCGTCATCATGGCCAAGCGAAACCCGGCTGTTCCGGAGGCACTGTGGCGTCGGCTTCGGGGCCGGTTTCGATAACCGCCGGCGCGGGGGTTCGGCGTCGACGCTGGTCGTCCGCGTACCGGAGGTATTTTGTATCGATAGCGGCGAGGTGCGGGTAGACGGCACGGCCAGTCAGCTACCTTTCAGCCCGCGTGGTTTCCACGCGCGGTCACCGCTGACTGGCCTACCCCGTCTCTCTACTACTCGCGAGCGACCGCTGTCGTCGCTGTGACCCTCGAGTCGCGCGAACCGAGAGCACCCGAAGTGGCCACGATAACGCTTTTCCCGGAGCGACGGCCTCGACGAGCCCCTGCCTCCCCGTCCGTTCAGTCGTGTCTGAACGACCGGTGGCCCGTAAACGCCATCGCGGATCCACCTTTTTCCGCTCGGGTTCACTCACTACGTTCGCTTACCCTCGCGAAAAAATCTGGACCAAAAACCGCTCACTCGCGTCGCTCGTTCGCGGATTTAGTCGTGGCGAAAGCTCCGCTGGCCCGTAAACGCCATCGCGATCCCGTGCTCGTCGGCGGCCTCGATCACGTCGTCGTCGTTGACCGAGCCGCCCGGCTGGATCACGGCCTCGATCCCCGCCTCGGCGGCCTCCTCGATCCCGTCGGGGAACGGGAAGAAGGCGTCCGAGGCCATCACGGCGCCCTCGGCGTCTTTCCCCTCGGCGTGTTCCTCGGCCTTCATCGCCGCGAGCCGGACCGCGTCGACCCGGGAGACCTGTCCCATCCCGACGCCGACCGTCTCGGTGCCCTGCGCGAGGAGGATCCCGTTGGACTTGACGTGTTTCAGCGTCTGCCAGGCGAACACCATCGACTCGAGTTCCTCATCGGTCGGCTCGCGCTCGGTGACGACCTCAAGGTCCTCGCTCGAGATCGGCTGGAAGTCCCGCTCCTGGACGAGCCGACCGCCGACCAGCGGTTTCTCCGTGAATCGCTCGGTCGGCTCCCCCAGCGCTCGCGGTTCACCACCGTCGTCTCGCGGCTTCGCCGCTTGACTGTCCGCGGAACTTCGTTCCGCGCTACTCGCATCCGAGGCGCTGCGCGCCTCGCGGCCCACCTCGAGCACCCGCAGGTTCTCCTTCTCGCGAAGGGTCTCGAGGGCGGCCTCGGCGTAGCCCGGCGCGACGACGACCTCCTTGAACGAGTCGATCACCAGCTCGGCGGTCTCGGCGTCGCACTCCCGATTGAGGGCGACGATACCGCCGAAGGCGCTCATCGGGTCCGTCGACAGGGCCCGCTCGTAGGCCTCCGCGAGCGAATCGGCCGTCGCACAGCCCGCGGGGTTGGTGTGTTTGATCACCGCCGCCGCAGGCTCGTCGAACTCCTTGATCAGGTTCAGTGCGCCGTCGGCGTCGTTGTAGTTGTTGTACGACAACGCCTTCGCGCCCTCGTTCAACTGGTCGGCGTGGACGACGCTGGCCTCGTCGCAGGTGTAGTCGGTATAGACCGCGGCGTCCTGGTGGGGGTTCTCGCCGTAGCGCAGCGTGTCGGCGCGGTCGTTCGAAACGATGCGGCGGGACGGCAGGCCATCGTGATCCGCGTCGTCGACGCCGGCGACGTCAGCCTCGACCGTCACCTCGTCCGCCTCGAGATCCACATCGACCGCATCCTCGGCGAACCACTTCACCGCCCGCGGGTACGCGCGGAACTCGCCCTCGCGGAGGACGCGTTCCTTCAGCCGTTCCTCGTCGTCGCCCTCGTAGATCGGCACCGGCTCCTGGGTGACGATCGGGCCGGCGTCGACCTCGCTCTCGACGACCTCGCCCTCGTCGTCGGTCGCGTCGGTGACGACGTGGACCGTACAGCCCGTCACCGAGACGCCGGCCTCGAGCGCGTCGCCCCAGGCGTCGGCGCCGGGGAAGGCGGGTAGCAGGGAGGGGTGGACGTTCAGCGTCGTCGGCTGGGCCTCGAGGAAGGTGTCGGAGAGGATTCGCATGTAGCCGTCCAGACAGACCAGGTCGAACTCGTGGTCGGCCAGGGCCTCGGTGACGGCCCGTTCGTGCTCGCGGCGGTCCATCCCGTCCTCGAGCGGGACGACCTCGGTGGCGATTCCGCGCTCGGCCGCGGCCTCGAGGACCGGCGCCTCCGGATCGTCCGAGAGGACGACAGCGAGTTCGGCCCCGCCGGGTCGGCGGTCGGCGACGTTCAACAGGTTGCGCCCACGGTTGCCGGCCAGTCCGGCGATTCGGGTCATGGTCGAACCCGCGCCCGCGACCGGGAAAGCCGTTGCGGTCTCGATCGGCAAGTTATACATCATCGAGTATTATTGCGGCAGCATTTCCTCGACAGACCGAAGAAATATGCACAGTCGTGGCTCCCCGTTTCGATACGTTTTTCCACCCCGCTGGAAAGGATCGGAACGATGACCGACACCAACGCGCTGTACGCCGTCTCGCCGATCGACGGCCGCTACGCGGGACGAACGGAGCGGCTCTCGCCGTACGCCAGCGAGGCCGCGCTGATGCGCGCTCGCGTGCGCGTCGAGGTCGAGTACCTGATCGCCCTCGCCGACCTAGAGGCGACGCCCCTGGAGCTCTCGCTGGACGACCGCGAGCACCTGCGCGGGCTGTACCAGCACTTCGCCGAGGAGGACGCGCGACTGATCAAGACCCTCGAGACCGACGGCTACGGCGAGTACGAGGCGACCAACCACGACGTGAAGGCCGTCGAGTACTTCCTTCGCCACCGCATCCCGGAGGGCAGCGACGCGGGCCCCTGGATCCACTTCGGGTTGACCAGCGAGGACGTCAACAACCTCGCCCACCGACTGCTGCTGGCCGAGGCCGTCGACGAGGTGGTGCTGCCGACGCTGTACGGGATCCGAAAGACGCTCGCCGAGATGGCCCGCGAGCACCGCGACCTGCCGATGCTGGCTCGCACCCACGGCCAGCCCGCGACGCCGACGACGTTCGGTAAGGAGCTGGCCGTCTACGCGGCCCGGCTCGGTCGCGCGACGGGTCGGATCCGGAACGCGGCGGACGAGCTCTCGGGGAAGCTCGGGGGCGCATCGGGGACCTACGCGGCCCACGTCGCGGCCTACCCCGACGTCGACTGGCCCGCCTTCGCCGAGGCGTTCGTCGAGGATCTGGGCCTCGAGTTCACCTCATTGACGACCCAGGTCAACCCCTGCGACGACCTCGCGGCGCTGTTCGACGCCCTGGGCGGTGCCAACGACGTGTTGCTCGATCTGGACCGGGATATGTGGCTCTACGTCTCCGATCGCTACCTCGGCCAGGAGGCCGTCGAAGGCGAGACGGGCTCCTCGACGATGCCCCACAAGGTCAACCCGATCGACTTCGAGAACAGCGAGGGGAACCTCTCGAAGGCCAACTCGGATCTGGTCTTCCTCGCGGACTACGTCACCACCTCGCGGCTCCAGCGGGATCTCTCCGATTCGACCGTCAAGCGAAATATGGGAGCCGCGCTCGCCCACTGCCTGATCGGCTACGACAAGACCGCCGCGGGCCTCGAGAAGGTCGTCCCCAACGAGCAGGTGATGCGCGACGAGCTCGAATCGACCCCCGAGATCATCGGGGAGGCCGTCCAGACGATCCTGCGGCGGGAGGGTCAGGAGGACGCCTACGAGCGCGTCAAGGAGCTTACGCGCGGGCGGACGGTCACGCTCGAGGACTTCCACGAGCTGTTCGCCGACCTCGAGGTCGACGACGAGGTTCGCGCGGAGCTGCGCGAGCTGACCCCCGCCGACTACACGGGCGTCGCGAGCGAGCTGGTCGGGGCCCAGGGTCGGGAGTAGGCGCTCCGTCCGGGATTCGCCGCCGACTCCGCCGATCAGTACTGATTTGAGCGGGCATCGCTAACCGTCGGCCATGATCGAGTACCTCTTTCCCGAGATCGCGACGGCTCTGCTCTTTCTGATCGGGATCGTCTGCCTGATCGCCCTGCTATACATCTCGATCAAGTGGTAAGCGGCGCCTCGTCCGTCGTCCGCTCCCGCAGCGACGGCGAGTCGTGTCGTGTCCGAACCGCTCACCGAAGGAGGGTCTCGAGGGTCCGTTCGACGGCGTCGGCCGCGGCCTCGACGTCCGGGAGCCGAACGTACTCGCGCTGGGCGTGGGCGACCGCGCCCGTCTCGTCGGCCAGCACGCCCGGCCCGAAGACGACCGTCGGCGCGTCCGCCGCGAAGAAGGAGGCCTCCGTCGCCGCGCCGAAGGGGCGAACCTCGCCCCCGCCGGCGTCCGCGAGCGCCCGCACCAGCGGATCGTCCTCGTCGGTGACGAACGGGTCCGGAAACGGCGTATCCGGGCGGATCAGTTCGACCGAGGTCGAAAGCTCGTCCGGCGTGTGCGCCGTGAGATACGACTCGAGGGCCGCGCGAAACGAGTCGCTGGTCTCGGGCGGGACGTTCCGTCGGTCGAACGTGATCCGACAGCGCCCCGGGACGCGGTTGGGCGCGTCGCCGGCCTCGAGCCCCGACGGCGTGAGCTTCGGCTCGCCGAGCACCGGGTCCGGGTCCGGACCGACGTCGTCGTCGTAGCGCCGCAGGGACGCGAGGACGTCGGCGACGCCGAACACCGGATTGCGCTCGGCGGGGACGCTCGCTGCGTGGCCGGCCTCGCCCTCGACCGTCACGGTTCCCTCACACTGTCCGCGGGCGGCGACGCAGACGTCGAGGCCCGTCGGCTCGCCGACGACGTAGCCGTCCGCCGACAGCGTCTCCTCGAGGTGGGCCGCGCCGGTCATCAGCGTCTCCTCGTCGGGGGTCAGCGCCAGCGTGACCCGCCCCGCGGTCGGCTCCGCGCGGAGAAAGGCCGCCAGCAGAGCGGCGAGGGGGCCCTTCGCGTCGCAGGCCCCCCGTCCGGAGACGACCTCGCCGTCGCGCTCGTAGGGGACGTGGGGCGCGACGGTGTCGAAGTGGGTGTTGAGCACGTAGTGGGGGCCGTCGTCGTCCCCCCGAGTCGCGAGGACGGAGCCGCGGGCGTCGACGTCGGGTTCGTGGCCGGCCTCGCGCAGCGTCTCGAGCAGCAGTTCGCGCATCGCCGAGACGTCCTCGTGGGAGGGGGTGCGGACGGCCTCGGCGTGGAAGGTAGTGATGTCGAAACTCATGCACACTCCGCCGTCGTCTGGCGACGGCGCGTCGGTACCGACACGTTCCGGACGCCGGGACATAAGCTCACGCCTTCGCAGTGCGAAACGGCGACCGGGACGCCGGGCGGGCGCCGCGGTCGCGACCGAACGGGGGCTCAGGTACCCGTCCCCGAGACGACGCCGTAGACGCTGACGAGCGCCAGCACGACGACGAGCGCGCCGGCGACGACGTTGCTCCAGAACAGGATGTCCCTTGGAACCCCGAAGAAAAACGGCGCCGCGATGGTCCAGACGCCGAGGATCGCGATCACCACCGGTCCCGCCAGGCTCGGGAGCCGCCCGCCCGTCGGACGGGCCGCGGTGTAGGCCGCCAGCGTGGCGATGACGGCCCCGACGAGAACGTTGTTCGTGACGATCCAGCCGAAGCCCGTGAAGAACACCCCCGACCAGAAGATCCAGGTGCCGAGCACCGCCGCGAGCCCGGCCACCCGGGGCACCGTGAGCCTCGTCTCTCGACTCGACTGTCGATCGGTCACAGTGCTCATACCTCGACTTACGGGCTCCAGCAGCCTAAAGCTATCAGCCGATCAGCACGACGTGCGGACAGTCCGGTTTCGATTGCGGTCGGGACTACTGTTCGACCCGCGTCACGTCCTCGAGGCTCTCCCGGCGGCGGACGACGCGGGACTGGCCGTCCTCCAGTGCGACCTCCGCAGGTCGGGGCTGGGAGTGGAACTGGCTGGCCAGCTCGTAGCCGTACGAGCCCGCGTTGCCGATGGCGAGGACGTCCCCGCGCTCGGGCCGGGCGACCGGGCGGTCGTGGGCGAAGACGTCCGCGCTGGTACAGACCGGGCCGCCGACCGTGACGGGGTGGGGCTCACGGTCGGGCGCGCTGACGTTCAACATGGGGTGGTAGGAGCCGAACATCGCCGGGCGGATCAGCGTTGCCAGGCTGGCGTCGATACCGACCACCGTCGCGTCAGGCGCCTCCTTGATCGTGTTCACCTCGCTGAGGATCAGCCCCGCGTCCGCGACGACGTACCGTCCGGGCTCGAGCTTTAGCGTCGCCTCCAGCTCGCCGACGGCGTCGCGGACCATCTCCGCGGTCCGCTCGAGGTCGAGGGGCTCCTCGTCCTCGCGGTAGGGAACCCCGTAGCCGCCGCCGACGTCGACGAACTCGAGATCTGCGTCGCCGACGCGGCGGGCCATCTCGCTGACCCGGGAAATCGCCCGGCAGTGCTCCTCGAGACCCTCGGTGAGAACGCCGCTGCCGGCGTGGGCGTGGAGCCCGACCAGCTCGAACTCCTCTCGGACGCGGTCGGCGACCTCGGGGACTTGCTCGTAGGGGATACCGAACTTCGCGTCGGCTCCGGTGGCGACCTTCTCGTGGTGGCCCGTCCCGATCCCGGGATTGATTCGAATGGCGATCCGACCGTCGTAACCGCGCTCGGCCAGTCGGTCGAGCGTGTCGGTCGCGCCGATCGTAATCGTCAGCCCGGGCGCCTCCTCGGCGAGGTCCGCAGCGTAGTCCAGGTCGTGATCCGGTGGGTTGACGGCGGTGTACTGGAGGGTGTTCGGGTCCGCGCCGGCGTCGATCGACCGCTGGAGTTCACCCCAGGCCGCACACTCGATGTCGGCGCCGGCCTCGAGGACGGCCTCGAGGACCGCCTTCCCGGTGTGGGCCTTCGCGGCGTACATGACCTCGGCGTCGGGGAAGGCCGCGGCGAAGCGGCCGTAGTTCTCCGTGACGCGGTCGAGATCCATCACGTACAGCGGCGTGTCGTACTCGTCGGCGAGGCCCTCGAGTCGCCCGTGGTCCCAGTCTGCGAGCCGGCGCACGGCCGGCGAGTCGGCGAGGTCGGTCATCGTTCGTCCCGAGTGACCGCGAGGAAACAAGGGTTTGGATTCCCCGGGAACGCCGCCCAATCGAGCGGGGCGATCAGCGTTCGGTTCCCAACAGTCGTCGAAGGAGTTCGACCAGATCCTCGAACGACGGGGTACCGCCGTACACCGAGACGGTATCGACGCCGGAGTAGCCGTGTTCGCCCGACTCGTCGCGTTCCCAGTAGAGCCAGGCGTCGTCGTCCCCGCTGGTGAGCCCCGTCTCTTCGACCGGGAACGACAGCGTGAGGACTTCGGTCGTCTGCTCCCGGTCGCCGCGCTCCGTCGTCGTGACCTCACCGTCGTCGACCGGTCGGGCGCCCTCCCCGTCGTCGAGTGCGCCTCGAGAGCCGAAGCGGTATCCGACCTCCCGCTCGGTCGGATCGAACCGTTCTCGCTCGCCGTCCGAGTTCAAAAACGTCGACGGGTGGACCGCGACCGAAACGTCCTCGTGTTCGTCGAGGTCGATAACGTTGTCTTCGTTTCCGGGCTGGACGTCGATATCCAGCTCGACCGGGAAGTGCGCCGCTGCCACGCCGCTGAGCGCGGGGACGGCAGCCACAGCGGCAGCGATCCCGGCCGTTCCGCTGAGGAACCGACGGCGGTCGAACGCGGTACGAACGCTCCGTGTCGCGGGCGTCTCGTCGGACATGGTACCGGAGTCGACCAGAGCGAACGTAGGGGTTCTGGTACGATCGACGAATCCACGCGTGCGTTCGCGGCGAGAGACCCTCGAGCGCCTACTCCGGGAACAGCTCCTCGGTTCGCTCGACGGCGTCGATGCGCTCGAGATCCGCGGGCTCGAGTTCGAATTCCAGTGCCTCGAGGTTCGCCTCGAGATGGTCGCGGCTGCTGGCCTTCGGGATCGGGACGACCCCCTCTTTCGCGGCCAACCACGCAAGACAGACCGCCTCGGGGGTGGTATCGCGGCGATTCGCGACGTCGACGACCGCGTCGATCTCGCCCGCGCGGCCGTTCGCCAGCGGCGAGTACGCGACCAGCGGGTAGCCGTGCTCCCGGGCGTGTGCGAGCAGTTCCTCGGGCTGGTACAGCGGGTGGTACTCGACCTGATGGGCCGCGATCGGCGCCTCGAGGACCTCTCGAGCGGTCTCGAGTTCGGGCACCGAGAAGTTGCTCAGGCCGACGCCGCCGATCGTGCCCTCCTCGTAGAGGTCGTCGAACGCCGGTAGCGTTCGCTCGGGCTCGTAGGCCTCGATCGGACGGTGGACGTACAGCAGGTCGACGCCCTCGAGGCCGAGTCGCTCGAGGCTCTCCGCGGTCGTCTCGCGGACGGCTTCGGGCGCCAGGCTGTCGGCCCACACCTTCGTCGCCACGACGACGTCCTCGCGGGGAACCGAACTGCGGGCCAGCCCCTCCCCGACGACGGCCTCGTTCTCGTAGATCTGTGCCGTGTCGAGGTGTCCGTAGCCACACTCGAGCGCCGTCGCGATCGTGCCGGGGTCGTCGATCCCCATCGTGCCGAGTCCGATCGGTGGTAGCTGCATGCGTCGGTGTTCTCGAGAGAGACCTAAGAGCCCTCGTATCGACGCCGCTCCCCGATCGATCGACCGCCCGCCGCAGCCCCCCGTTCGTTTCGGGGACGCTCGACGACCGCGTCGCTCTCGAGCCCGACTTCTCGGTACACACCGTGTATGTACTGGAACGTATTCGATAACTAGTATACTATGATATAATATGTAAGTGGTGAGACTCAGAATCGAGATCGGTAATCGGGTCCGACGAGAAGTCCCGCGCTACGCGCGGACGCGACCACGAAGAGCGGCGCAGACACTGGTGTGGCGCGATTCGGGTCCCGCTCGGTCCCCTTTCTCGACTTGTTCGATCGGTCTCGGCTCTCGGGCCGACTTCGGCCGATATAACGGAGGAATAGGTTCGACAGCGCGTTTTCTCCCGCGATCGCGGCACTATCGCGATGTCTTTCGCTCGCCACTCCGAGTACACATCAGTAGTATGGGAGTTACGACGAACGGAAAGTATTCGAACACGTTTCGGTACGAGACCGCTTCGGCCGAGGTTATCGCTCGAGCGCTCACAATCGATCGAGACCGACCTCGCGAAGCGGATCGAACGGGGCCGTTCGTCACTACGAGCGATCTCGCCGTCGAACGGCGTCGCTCCGTTCGGTCGCGTCGACCGGAGCGTTCGGACGCCCTCGAGGCGCCCGAGTCCTGCCCTCGACGGCAAGAAACGGGGCGACGGAGCTGTTCCTACGCGTTGTCGGACAGCGCGTGCCAGGAGAGACGCGGGCTCCGGGCAGCGCTCGTCTGGTCGATGTAGCGGGCGCTGGTCGTCTCCGGCGCGGCCGCGATGGTCTCCTCGCCTTCGTCGGCGACGGCGTTGAACGCGGCAGCCAACTGGTCGAGCGTCGTTTTGCTCTCCGCCTCGGTCGGCTCCGTCATCAGCGCCTCGGGGACGATCTCGGGCCACTTCGTGGTCGGCGGGTGAACGCCGTAGTCGAGCATCCGCTTCGCGAAGTCCGCCGCGTCTCGCTCGCCCGCGCTCGCGACGAACTCGTGGTGGAACGGTCCGAACGGGATCTCGAGATCGATCTGGGACGCCAGGTAGTTCGCGTTGAGGACCGCTTTGGCGCTGGTATCCCTCAGTCCCGCATCGCCCAGTCGACGGATGTACGCGTGGGTCTTGAGCAGCACCAGCCAGTTCCCCATCGCGCCGTGGACCTTCCCGATCGAGTGCTCCGGCTCGACCAGTTCGTACGTCCCGTTTCTCGCTTCGACTTGCGGACTGGGGAGGAACGGTTCCAGCTCTTCCGTCACGCCGATCGGGCCGGCCCCTGGACCGCCGCCGCCGTGGGGCGTCGCGAAGGTCTTGTGGACGTTGTAGTGCATCACGTCGAACCCCATGTCGCCGGGGCGGGCGCGACCGAGAAGCGCGTTGAGGTTCGCCCCGTCGTAGTACAGCAGCCCGCCCGCATCGTGGACCATCCCGGCGATCTCCTCGATGTCGCGTTCGAAGAGGCCGAGCGTGTTCGGGTTCGTCAACATCAGCGCGGCGGTCTCTTCGCCGACGGCCGATCGCAGCGCCTCCAGGTCGACGCGGCCGTCGTCGTCGCCCGGTAGCTCGACGACGTCGTACCCAGCCATCGCCGCGCTGGCGAAGTTCGTCCCGTGGGCGCTCGAGGGGACGATGACCTCCGACCGTCGTTCCCCCTCGCCGTTCCGTTCGTGATACGCTTTGGCCACCAGGATACCCGTAAATTCGCCAGCAGCCCCGGCTGGTGGCTGCAGCGTCACCGCATCCATTCCGCCGATCCGTCCGAGGTACTCCTGTAGTTCGTGATAGAGCTGTAGCGTTCCCTGAACGGACGCTTCGGGTCGGTCGGGATGTACCGCGGCTTCGGAGCGAGCCGCGGCGTCTTCGGTGAACTTGGGGTTGTACTTCATCGTACACGACCCCAGCGGATAGGGACCGCTATCGATCCCGTAGTTCATCTGCGAGAGTCGCGTGTAGTGACGAGCGACCTCCGGCTCCGAGAGCGCCGGCAGCTCGAGGGACTCCCTGGTAAGCTCGTCGGGTAGGTCCTCGAATTCGACGTCGATCGTCGTTCGATCCTTTTCCGAGAGGAGCGGTTCGTACCCGTCCGAGCGATCCTCGTTCCAGACCGCCTGCTCGTGCCGTTGCATTACGCTACCACCTCCTCGATCGCCGTAACGAGCTCCGCCGCCCTACTTTCGTTCGCGTCGGTCACGCAGACCTGGATCGTATCGGCGTCGATCGCGTGGACGGCGAACCCCTCCGCGTACAGCTCCGAAACGAGCTCCGTCGCATCGGGCTCGACGGTCGCCCTGAACTCGCGGAAGTGGTACCCGTTCCGAACGGGCGCCGAGACGCCCTCGATCTCGTTCAGCTCGCTCGACAGGGCCTCCGGCAACCGGTGACATTTCTTCGCGAGATCGACGAGTCCCTCTGGCCCCAGAACCGCCGCGTGAATCGCGGTTCGGAGCGCGATCCACGCCTGATTCGTACAGATGTTCGAGGTGGCCCGCTCCCGGCGAATGTGTTGTTCCCGCGTCTGAAGCGTCAGCGTGTACGCCCGGCGGCCGCTCTCGTCGCGGCTCGCGCCGACGAGCCGACCGGGGACCTGCCGGAGGAACTCCTCCCTACACGCGAACAGCCCCAGGCTCGTGCCGTACGCCGTTCCCAGCCCGAGGACGCTCGCGTCGCCGATCACCGCGTCGGCGCCGACGGCTGCGGGCGTCCGGAGCAATGAGAGGGCGATCGGATCCGAACCGAGACAGAACAGCACGTCGTCGTCGGCCAGAAGCTCCCCGACCGTCTCGAGGCGGTCCTGTATGAGCCCCGTCGTCGTCGGGTTCTCCACGTAAACGAGCGCGACGTCGTCGTCGAGGGCGTCCTCGAGGGCGTCGGGTTCGACGACGCCGTCGGCGGTCGGATACTCCTCGACGGCGAGGGCGGTTCCGCCGACGTAGTTCTCGAGGACGGCTCGCCGTTCGTCTCGAAGCGCGTCGGGAACGAGCACGCGGTCGCCGGTGACGCTCCGGGCGCGCCGGGAGAGCGTCGCTACCTCGCCGAGTGCGGTTGCGGCGTCGTACATCGAGCAGTTCGCGACCGCCAGACCGGTCAGCTCGACCAAAAGCGACTGGTACTCGAACAGCGCCTGCAGAAAGCCCTGCGTGATCTCGGGCTGGTACTGGGTGTAGGAGGTGAGAAACTCCGAGCGATCGGCCAGGTGGTCGACCAGCGACGGAACGTAGTGATCGTAGCGTCCCCGTCCGAGAAACTCGGTAGCCGATTCGTTCCGACCGAGCGTCTCCACGACGCTCCGTACGACCTCCTGCTCCGACGCGGCTTCGATGCCGAACTCGCCGTCGAACCGGACCGAGCTCGGGACGTCGAAGAGCTCCGCGACGGACTCCGCGTCGACGGCCCGCAGCATCGCTTCGACGTCGGCTTCGGTGTGGGGCGCGAACGGGCTCCCGGTCGATTCCGTCGCGGTCCCGTCCGTCCGTGACAGGTGGTTCTGATAACTCATCGGTTCAGATCGTCTCCTCGTACTCCGAGGCGTCGAGTAGGTGCTCGAGATCCCCCGCCGGTTCCAGCTCGATCAGCCACCCGTCGCCGTACGGATCCTCGTTGACGAGTTCGGGACTGTCCACGACCGCCTCGTTGGCGGCGACGACCGTTCCGGCGACGGGGGCGTAGAGATCCGAAACCGCCTTGATGCTCTCGAGGACGCCGAACTCCTCGCCCGCTTCGAGCTCCGCCCCTTCGGCGGGAAGCTCGACGAAGACGATGTCGCCCAGTTCGTCCTGTGCGAAGTCGCTGACGCCGACTCGCACCGCGTCCGTTCGCTCGTCCGCCCATTCGTGTGATTCCGCGTATCGTAGTTCGGTCGGTATTTCGAATTCCATCGTCTCAGGTATCGGCTTCGAGTGTGTTCAGGAAGCGCTGGTCGACGACCGTTGCATCCACGGTTCGGTTGCGAACGTCGACGCCGAGTTCCGTTCCGTCCGCGGCGTACTCCGCGTCGACGTATCCGAGCGCCAGGGGCACGTCGAACGTCGGGCTCATCGTCCCGCTGGTCACGTGCCCGACCTCGTCGTCGCCGTCCGTTATCGCGTACCCGTGTCGCGCGATCGCCCTGTCCTCGATTCGGAGCCCGACGATCCGTTCGTCGACGCCCGTCTCCTCGAGTTCGCGGAGCGCGTCCCGTCCGACGAACGAGGGTTTCTCGACGTCGACGACGAACCCCAGTCCGGCCTCGAGCGGCGTGCGAGGCTCGCTATCGGGATCGAAGTCCTGCCCCGAGAGGAGCAGTCCCGCCTCCAACCGGAGCGTGTCTCGAGCGCCGAGCCCGCACGGCTGGATCCCGTCGAACGCGGCCCAGACGGTCTCGGAGTCGGCCGCCGGAAAGACGACCTCGTACCCGTCCTCGCCGGTGTACCCAGTTCTGGCGACCAGACAGCTCACGCCGTCGATCTCCGTTCGTCGCGCCGTAAACTGGGAGAGCTCAGCCACGGAGTCGGCCGTAACGGACTCGACCGCCTCGACGGCGTCGGGCCCTTGAACCGCGAGCATCCCCGTCTCTTCGGTCCGATCTTCGACGGTCGCATCGAACTCGAGCGCCGACGCCCGCTCCTCCCACCGGGTCGACATCTGCTCCCCGTGACCCGCGTTCGGGACGAAGAGGTACCCGTCCCGATCCGGGTAGCGATAGACGACGATATCGTCCAGTATCACGCCCTCGTCGTTCAGCACGCACGAGTACTGCGCGTCGCCGGGTTCCAGTTCGCGTACGTCGTTCGTGGTCAGGCGATTCGTCAGCGCGGCCGCGTCGGGGCCGCGCACGACCACTTCGCTCATGTGGCTGATATCGAAGCGTCCGACCGCGTCCCTCACTGCGCCGTGTTCGGTGCGTATCGAATCGAACGAGGCGGGCATCTCCCACCCGCCGAAGTCGGTGAAGTCCGCCCCGGCGCTCCGATGAGTCCGGTACAGAGGTGGCTTGTGCGACGTCACGTCTGGTACGATCCGGGACGAATCACATAAAGTCCACTGTTTGAGACGGCCGCGGTCAGTTGATGCGCGTAACCGAGAACTCCGCGTCGCGAATCGCGTTCATGATACGGTCGGTCTGCTCCGTCCCGCTCGTCTCGACTCGGAAGTAGAGGTACGCCTCGCCGACGTCCAGGTTTTCGACGGATCGCTCGTGTCGCACGTTGCGGACGTTTGCGCCATGGTCCGCGACGATCTCCGAGATCCGCTCGAGCCGTCCCGGCTCGTCGACGATGTGAACTCGAAACCGAACGAGCTGACCCCGGGTCGTCAGCCCGTGGGTGAGAATCGTCTGCAGATCGGTCATGCTGAGGTTCCCGCCGGACAGTACCGGAACGACGGTCTCGCCGTCGACGTCTACCCGATCGCTGCGGAGTGCCGCGATCGTCGTCGCACCCGCACCCTCGACCATCTGCTTCGTCCGCTCGAGGGTAAACAGCAGGCTCTCGGCGATCTCCGTATCCGAGACGGTGACGACCTCGTCGACGTAGGTTTCGATGCAGTCGTACGTGAGCTGTGAGATCCCCCCGGTCGCGATTCCGTCCGCGATAGTCTGGACGGACTCCGTCCCCTGCGGTTCGCCCTTCTCGAGGCTTCGCGGAAGCGTCGCCGCCCCGGTCGCCTGGACGCCGACGATTCGCGTTTCGGGCGCCCGTTCGCCGACGACGGTGGCGATTCCGCTCATCAGCCCGCCACCGCCGACCGGAACGATCACGGTATCGACGTCGGGGACCTGCTCGAGAATCTCGAAGCCGAGCGTCCCCTGTCCGGCGACGATGTCCGGGTCGTCGTACGCGTGGACGAAGACCGACCCCTCCTCGAGGAGCGACTGTGCGTGTTCCATCGCCGCCTGAAAATCGCGTCCGTGTAGTTCGACGTCGGCACCGTACCCCGCCGTCGCGTCGATCTTCGCCTGCGGGGCGTTCCGGGGCATGACGATGGTCGAATCCAGCCCCGTCTTCGTCGCGGCGAGCGCGACTCCCTGGGCGTGATTGCCGGCGCTCGCCGCGACCGCGCGCGAGACCTCGGGATCGGACTCTACGACCTGGACGAGCTTGTTGTACGCGCCGCGCGTTTTGAACGAGCCGGTTCGCTGGAGATGCTCCATCTTGAGCAGCACCTCCGCGCCGGTTTCTTCCTCGAGTGATCTGCTCGTTTCGATCGGCGTTTGCTGAACGACCGATTCGTCCAGTCGCTCGCGCGCACGCTCGATATCGGAAACTGATACGGTCGTCGCTCGGTTGTCACGGGTCATTGCGGTGTCTTCGTGCACTACCCGTCACCGGCGCGTAATAACGTTAGCGCCGAACCGGGAATCGCCCGAGAGAACGCGCCGTCGGAGAATTCGTGTCCTGGGGAACGAGGAAGTGGCGGACCAGCCCTATATTCAGTGCAGTATCCACTCGTACGAATGCGTACCTGGAGGGCTGTGCAGTCGGAAGAGTCCCGAACAGCTGTACGCCGATAGGCGAGGTCGTACCGCCCGGCTTCGGGATCGGGATACTCCGGTGACTCGTACGTTGCGGGCGGATCTCCGACTCGACGACCGTGGCCCGACCGAACGTGTCCCGAATCCGGAATGACGGTCGCCGACGATCTGTTGTTTCCATTGTGGGGAAAATTTCGATGGGACCGATCCGAAAGTACTGACTCCGTCCAGGCGGTGCTCGCTGTCTCGCGATCGATATCGACGCGACCGGTATCGTAATTGTGGGATGACACGACGTTTTCCTGTCAGGAAAGGAGTCGAAAGAGACCACGAGCCGTGCTGCGTTTTCTGGAGCAGTCCCTTCCGGTTACAGTAGTACAGGTGTAAAGAAGATCGTTCTCGAGGGAGCGATCCGTAGCCGCCCTCTCAGTTCGATTCGGAGGACGCTAACTCGCGCTCTAACTCGGAGACGACCGGTCGGAGGAGTTCGACCAGCTCGGTATCGGCGGGAAGGCGATAGGGAGGCCCCGAAACGTCTAGCGAGCCAAAAACGGTCCCGTCGGGGTTCTCTACGGCGATTGCGACGGAATGCAGACCCTCGAAGGCTTCCTGGTCGTTCACTGCGTATCCTTGCGATCGAATCTCCTCGATCTCATCGAACAGTCGATCCCGATCGGTAATCGTGTTCGTCGTTTCCCTCGGCAACCCCCACCTGTCGATCACGTCGTCGATGTACTCGTCGGGGAGTTCGGCGAGCATCGCCTTCCCGCTGGCGGAGTTGTGCATGTAGAACTGGTGACCGACCTGAAATCCCTCTACCGAAGGGTTGCTAACCTCGTCGAAGAGGATGATGCTTCTCCCGTTCTCTTCTACGGCAAAGTTCACCTCCTCGCCCGTCGTATTCGCCAACTCCCGCGCGCTCTCCCTCGCGAGATCGTACCGATCGTCCCGCCGTCGCGCCTCTTCCCCAAGGTGGAAAAGCTTCAATCCGAGCTCGTACCGATCGCCGATCTTGGTGACGTACCCGTGGTCGGTTAGCGTGTTGAGGTGCGTGTACACCGTACTCGTCGACAGATCGAGTTCCTCGGCGATCTCCGTCAGTCGAGCGCCGCCCAGCTCGTCCACGGCATCGACCACTCGGAGCGACGTCGCCGTCGTTTTCCTCCGATCGCCGCCTCCGTTCGGTTCCATACTCCGTGTTGTCCCATACTCTACTTAAAGCCGGTTCTCCGGCTACGCGTACACGTTTGCTGTATACCCCGGTTCTCCGTCTCCGAGCCTCCTCGCAGTCTCCGAAGGCGGGGCTCGCTCCGCGCGACTGACTGCCGGGTCGCGTTCGGTCGGCGGACGCGATCGCAGGTGATCCTGAAAGGATCCACTGAAGCGGTGCGTGACGCATACCCGCGCGTTCGGACGTTAACCGAGCGATCGGCGCGAAGACGGACATCTCGCCGTCGGCCGTTCACTTTACCCGTAAATTTATAATGGTGCATTATAGGATAACAGTTACCATGGAATGGTACTCTAATACAGCTATTGCACCGGCCTATATGGACGTGGCAAACAGCAACTGGCTGTGGATCTCCGCGACGCCGGTGGTCCTGATGGTCCTCCTTCAAGCGGGGTTGTTCCTTCGACGAGCGTGGAAGAACGGACAGGAGATGGGACTGTCGGACGACCAGCTCAGAAGCGGCCTGAAGACGGGGATCATTTCGGCTATCGGGCCTGCGATAGCGGTACTCGCGGCGATGTTGGCGCTGATCGCGACCATCGGCGGACCGGTCGCGTGGATGCGCCTCTCGGTGATCGGATCGGTCGCCTTCGAACTGCCGGCCGCGGAGATCGGTATCTCCCAGCTGGGGTACGGCTTCGGCGACGACGGCATCACCGAAACGGCGTTCGCAACCTCGGTGTGGACGATGACGCTCGGCGGCATCGGTTGGCTGCTCGTCGTGGCCGTCGGGACGCCGCACATGGAGAAGGCGAGAGAGAGAATCGTCGGGGGGAGAGATACGCTCCTTCCGATCGTCACCTCGGGTGCGATGCTCGGAGCGTTCGCGTACTTCGTGTCCGGAGAGATCACGTCCGGGGCGCCCGAAACGGGATCCGCCGCGGTCGGCGGACTCGTTATGCTCGCGCTGCTGAAGATAGCCGACGAGAAGGACGTTCAGTGGATACGCGAGTGGGCGCTGGGTAGCGCGATGGCCGTCGGTCTCGTCGTCGGGACGGCGATTCACGCGGCAGCTGGAGGGGGGTGGTAACGGTGTCGTCGCCGTCCAGTTCGGGGGAGACCGTGTCCCCGTCCGACTCGAGCGAAAGCGTGTACGAGTCCAACTTCATCCCGTACATCAACAGGTGGGGCAGGATAACGAGTCTGCTCGCCGTGGCGTTTTCGTTCGGGCCGGCCCTGACGTTGCTCGCTATCTTCGAGATCGTTCCCCCGTCCGGGGCGATCGTCGGCGGGTTCCTGTCCGTCGCGGTCACGTTCGGTCTCATCTGGTTCATCGAGCCGATCTCGTACTACCCCGTGCTCGGCATTCCTGGAACGTACATGGCGTTTCTCTCGGGGAACATCTCGAACCTTCGCTTGCCCTGTGCCGCGGCGGCACAGGAAAGCGCCGACGTCGACGCGGGATCGCCGCGGGGAAGCATCATCTCCACGATCGCGATCGCCGGATCGATCTTCGTCAACATCACGGTCCTGACCGTCGGCGTTTTCGCGCTCGTCCCCGTCTTCGAGGCGATTCCCGAGTTCGGTCGGAACGCCCTCGAGTCCTACCTCGTTCCGGCGATCTTCGGCGCCATCTTCGCCCAGTTCGGCAGGGACTACCCCAAGGTAGCCGCCGTTGGACTCTGTATCGCGCTGGCGATGACGCTGTTGATGGAGTTCGGACTCCTCGCCTTCCTCCCCGGCGTCCCGCTCTATGCAGTGATCTTCGTCTCGGTGTTCGGGACGATATACGCTGCAAAGCTCATGTGGGAGAACGATATGATCGAACCCGACTCGTGACGCGTCATCCGCCTCTCGGCGAAGCCGTCTTTCACGGCGCGATCGGAGCGCGTTCCTCCCGGAACGTCCGGACGGCGAGCGGCATCGAATCCGAGCCTCAGCGGCGCCCCAGTAGCTTTAACTAACCAGCGTATGACAATACCGAACACATGGCGAAGGGTAAGACCGAGGTTCGAGCGTGGATCGACGAGAACTACGAGGACCTGCGAAACGTCGCCCGGGTGATCTGGGAGCGGCCGGAGGTGGAACTGGAGGAAGAGTTCGCGTCCGGGCTACAGGCGAACGTCCTCGAACGGGCGGGATTCGACGTGACGAGAGGGCTTGCGGGTCTCCCGACGGCGTTCGTCGCGGAGGCGGGATCCGGCGAGCCGACTATCGGGATCTTGGGCGAATACGACGCGCTGCCGGGGCTGTCACAGAAGGTGCAGGCCGAGGAGGAACCGCTCGAGGAAGGCGGCGCCGGACACGGCTGCGGACACAACCTCCTCGGAACCGCCGGCGTCGGGGCCGCGATAGCCGTCAAGCGTGTGCTCGACGCCGGAACCGGTTCCGGAACGGTTCGCTACTACGGGTGTCCCGCGGAGGAAACGCTGCTCGGCAAGGTGCTCCTCGCGAGAGACGGCGCGTTCGACGATCTGGACGCCGCGCTAACGTGGCACCCGATGAACACGAACGCGCCGTGGATGGCCGAGAGCCTGGCCATGAATTCCGTGCAGTTCAACTTCGAGGGCACCTCGGCCCACGCCTCCGCCGCACCGGAGCGAGGACGGAGCGCGCTCGACGCAGTCGAACTGATGAACACCGGCGCGAACTACCTCCGGGAGCACGTTCCTGATCCCGTGCGACTCCACTATTCGATCGTCGAGGGGGGCGGAAAGCCGAACATCGTCCCGAAGGAGGCGGCGGTCTGGTACTACGTCAGAGCTCCGAGCCGGCAGCGAGTCGAGTCCGTTACGGAGCGTCTCGAGAAGGTCGCGGAGGGGGCGGCGACGATGACCGAGACGACCGTCGAGACCGAGTACCGCGCCGGCTGTTACGACACGCTTCCGAACGGGGTTCTCGGGTCGACGATCCTCGAGAACATGGCGGAGATCGGTGAAGTCGGATTCTCGGAGGAAGAGTACGAGTTAGCCCGGGATCTCAGACGAACGGTCGACGACGTCGAGGAGACGATGAGCCGACAGGGAGTCCCCGACGACATCATCGAGACGGAGCTTCACGGGGCGCCAGTCGACGAGATCTACGACGAGGGGGAGCAGTTTACCGCCTCGACCGACGTCGGAGACGTGAGCTGGAACGTCCCGCTGGGGCAGTTCACCGCGGCGGCGTGGCCGATCGGGGTCTCCGCTCACTCCTGGCAATCGACGGCGGCGAGCGGCTCCGAGATCGGATACAAGGCGATGCGCTTCGCGTCGAAAGTGTTGGCGAGCACCGCGATCGATCTCTTTCGGGACGAAGCGATCCTCGAAAACGCTACCCGGGAGTTCGAGGCCGCATCGGAGGGATCCGACTATACCGCTCCGCTGCCGGAGGACTTCGTGTCGCCCACGTAGGATCGTCCCGTCGGGAGCAGACAGCGTATGCAGCGATCGTATACGGCCGGAACCGGACGACGCTGGCGTCTCGCTCGCGCTCCGGCCGTCGAAGTTCCGTGATAACGGCCTCGCGGCGGCGAGTCGCGACCGCCGGACGACTACAGCCCCAGCGCCTCGCCCGCGACCGTCGTTTTCTGGATCTCGGTCGTCCCGCCGATGATGCTCAGGATCTTCGCGTCCCGATAGTAGCGCTCGAGGGGGAGGTCGGTCCGGTACCCCTTCCCGCCGTGAATCTGGATCGCGTTCCGCGTGACGAACTCCGCGGCCTCGCTGGCGACGTACTTCGCCTTGCTCGACTTGCGCGTGTCGCCCTCGCCCTCGGCGATCGCCGTCGCGGAGTCGTAGACGAGGTGGCGGGCCGAGTCGAGCTGGGCGTCCATGTCGGCGACCAGCACCTGCACCGCCTGGTACTCGCCGACCGCCTGCCCGCCCTGCTCGCGGTCGCCGGCGTAGTCGACGGCCTCCTCGAAGGCCGCCCGGGCGATCCCCGTCCCGATGGCGCCTAGCCCGGTCCTGGCCATGTCGATCGTCCCCATGGCGATGCGGAAGCCGTGGCCGACCTCGCCCAGCAACGCGCCCTCGCCGACGCGGACGTCCTCAAGCGTCGAGTCGCCGGTGACGTGGCCGCGCATCCCCATGAACTCCGTTCGGTCGAACTCGAACCCGTCGGCCGCGTCGGCGCCGGGCACCAGGAACACGCTCACGCCGTGGCCCTCCTCGGGCGCGGGCCGCTTGCGCGCGACGACGAGGTGGACGTCAGCGATGCCCGCGTTCGTGCCGAAGGACTTCTCGCCGCTGACGAGGTAACCGCCGTCGTCGTCGGCCTGCGCGACCGTCGACAGCTCGGTCGGCGAGCTTCCCGCGTCGGGTTCGGTCAGCAACATCGCGCCGACGGACTCGCCTCGGGCCATCGGCTCGAGCCACTCCTCCTTCTGGGCCTCGCTGCCGAAGTTCGCGATCGGCAGCGCCGCGAACGTGTGGCCCTGGATCGTCTCGGCGACGGCGCCGCTGGCTTTCGCGACTTCCTCGACCGCGAGACAGTACGAGAGGAAATCGGACCCCTCGCCGCCGTACTCCTCGGGCAGCAGGATGCCGAGCAGCCCGCGCTCGCCCGCGGCCTCGATCACCTCGCGGGGGAACTCGTCCTCGTTCTCGATCCGTTCGGCCTCGGGTTCGACGACCTCCTCGGCGAAGGTCGCTGCGCGGTCGCGGAACTCCCGGTGTTCCTCGGAGAGGGCGTTCTCGATGAGCGTCATACACCCCTACACGGGGCACACACCACTATAAAAGTTCTCGAGCGCTCGCTACCGCGATCGCGCGGGGCGGCTCACTCGAGGTTGACGTTGACGTTTTTCGTCTGGGTGTACTCGTGGATCGCCTCGGTGCCCTGCTCGCGGCCGTAGCCGCTCTCCTTGAAGCCGCCGAAGGGCGTCTGGGGCTGAGTGACCGGGAACTCGTTGATGCTCACCATCCCGTAGTCGAGGCGGTCGGCGACCCCGTGTGCGGTCTCGAGGTCGGAGGTCCAGATTCCCGCCATCAGCCCGTACGGCGAGTCGTTGGCGATCTCGATCGCCTCCTCGCGGTCGGAGAACTCGATGACCGAGAGGACGGGTCCGAAGATCTCCTCTCGGGCGATCGTCATGTCGTTGGTGACGTCGGTGAAGACCGTCGGCTCGACGAAGTGGCCGACGTCCCTGTCCGCGGGAACGCCCCCGCCGGTGGCGACGGTGGCGCCCTCGGATTTCCCGGTCTCGATGTAGTCGAGCACTTCCTGTTGCTGGTCCGCGCTAACCGTCGGCCCCATCCGACCGTCGTCGTCGATCCCGCTGCCGAGCGGCGTCCCCTCGGCGCGCTCGACGACCTTCTCGACGACCTCGTCGTGGACCGACTCGTGGACGAGCAAGCGCGACCCCGCCCAGCACATCTGACCCGCGTTCATGAAGATCCCGTAGTGACAGCCCGCCGCGGCGTCCTCGAGGTCGGCGTCGGGGAAGATGACGTTCGGTCCCTTCCCGCCGAGTTCGAGGGTGACGCCGGTGACGTTCTGTGCGGCCCGCTCCATAACGCCCTTGCCGACCCCGGTGCTGCCGGTGAAGGCGACGTGGTCGACGTCGGGGTGTTCGGCCAGCCGGTTGCCGGCGGTGCTTCCCCGACCCGGGACGACGTTGACGACGCCGTCAGGAAGCCCCGCCTCCTCGGCGGCGACAGCGTAGTACAGCGCCGACAGCGGCGTCGTGCTCGAGGGTTTGAGCACCGCCGTGTTCCCGCAGGCCAGCGCGGGTGCGAGGCTGCGACCCGCGAGCTGGAACGGGTAGTTCCACGGGATCACGTGACCGGTGACGCCGACGGGTTCGCGGACGGTGTAGTTCAGTCGATCGCCGGGGACGGGGACCTCGTCGCCTTCGACCTTGTCGGCCCAGCCCGCGTAGTACCGGAACGTGTCGATCACCATGTCGACGTCCAGCGTCGCCTCGAAGGGGGTCTTCCCGTTGTCGTGAGATTCGACCAGAACGATCTCGTCCTTGCGGTCCTCGATCGCGTCGGCCATCGCGCGGAGGTGCGCGGCTCGTTCCTTGGGCGCCAGCGAGCGCCACTCGGCGTCGCGCTCGACGGCTTCGGCCGCGGCGTCGACGGCGCGGTCGACGTCCTCCTCGGCTCCCTCGGCGACGGTCGCGTAGCGCTCCTCGGTCGCCGGGTCCTCGGTCTCGAACGTCTCGCCCGCCTCGGCGGGGGTCCACTCGCCGTCGATAAACAGGTCTGTCGGACCGTCGTAGCTCATGCGAGTGTGGGTTGTGGACACCCCGATAAAAAACGTCCGGAACCGTTACCCCTCGAGCGGCGGTGGGTAGTTATAAGTTACCCCGGCAGATAGTTCGGTCCATGCGAGACGCATACGTACTGGGGGCCGGACAGTCGTCGTTCGGCTCCTTCCCCGAACGATCGTACCTCTCGCTGTTCGACGACGCGTTCGACGCGGCGGTGGACAGCGTCGACGGCGAGCTCTCACCCGACGAGATCGACGAGGCGTTTCTCGGCACGCTCGGCGTCGGCGGGCGCCAGATCGGCCTCTCGGGGCCGGCGGTGACCGAACACCTCGGCCTCCACGGCGTCCCGACCACGCGGGTCGAGAACGCCTGCGCGGCCAGCGGCTACGCCTTTCGCCAGGCGGTGACCGCCGTGCGATCGGGAATGGCCGACGTCGCGCTGGCGGGCGGCTACGAGGTGATGACCGACGCCAGCTCCGACCACACGCGCTGGTGGCTCGGCGTCAGCGGCGAGACCGAGTGGGAACGGATGAGCGGAACGACCTTCGCGGGCGTCTACGCCCAGATGGCAAGCGCCCACATGGAGGCGTACGAGACGACCACCGAGGACTTGAGCCGCGTCGCGGTCAAGAACCACGGCAACGGCGCACAGAACCCGAAGGCCCACCTCGGCTTCGAGTGCTCGCTCGAGGACGCCGTCTCCGCCCCGGCGGTCGCGGACCCGCTGAACCTCTATCACTGCTGTCCGACGACCGACGGCGCAAGCGCCGTCCTCGTGGTCAGCGAGGACGTCGCCCGCGAGTACGGCGACGCGCTCGTCCGGGTCGCCGGCGCCGGGGCCTCGAGCGGGCGGGTCGGGCTCTTCCAGCGCGAGTCGCTGACCTCGATCCCCGCGAGCGTCCGCGCTGGCGAGGACGCCTACGAGGAGGCCGGGATCGGTCCCGACGACCTCGACTTCGCCGAGGTCCACGACTGTTTCGCCATCGCCGAGTTGCTGGCCTACGAGGACCTGGGCTTTTGCGAGCGCGGCGAGGCGGGCCGACTCCTGCGGGAGGGGGTCACCGACCCCGACGGCGAGTTGCCGACCAACACCAGTGGCGGGCTCAAATCGAAGGGCCACCCCATCGGTGCGACCGGAACCGGCCAGGTCGTCGAGGCGTTCAAGCAGCTCCGCGGCGACGCCTACGTTCAGGTCGAGGACCCGCGGTACGGACTCACCCACAACGTCGGCGGCAGCGGGGGCGGGGTCACCGTTCACGTCTTCGAGCGCGAGGAGGTGGACGCATGAGGGGGATCGTCGCGGGCAGCGTCTACGTCCCCCGGTTCAGACTCGAGAGCGAGGAACTCGAGGCCGCGTGGGGAACGAACCACGCCTCGGGCGTCGGGGAGAAGGCCGTCCCCGCGGCCGACGAGGACGCGCTGACGATGGCGATCGCGGCGGCCCGGCGGGTCCTCGACGACGCCGCGCTCGAGCGCGCGGCGCTGGAGACCGTCGCGGTCGCGACGACGAACCCGCCACTCGAGGAGGGCGACCTCGTCCCGCAGCTGGTGCGGGCGCTGGAGCTTCCCTCGGACGTCGCGAGCGCGACCCTCACCCAGCACGCCGCGGGCGGCGCGGAGGCGCTCTCGCGGGCGCTCGACGCGGACGGTCCCGCGCTGGTCGTCGCCTCGGACTGCCCCGAGGGCGAGCCCGCCGACGCCGACCACGCGCTGGGCGCGGGCGCGGCGGCGTTCGTGATCGACGACGATCCCGCGGTCCCGATCCGCGACGTCGCCTGGCACAGCGACCACGCGCCCGGCGTCCGCTTCCGCGAGCGCGGCGACCGTGGCGTCGAGTCCCTCGACATCACGACCTACGAGCGGACGGCGCTCCGCGAGGCCGTCACCGAGACCGCGTCGGCGCTCGCGGTCGACCTCGAGGACGTCGGCGCCGCGGCCGTCCACCAGCCCGACGGCGGGCTTCCCTACCGCATCACGGGCGATATCCCCGTCTCCGGCGAGGCGGTGGCGGCCGGCACCGTCGCCGACCGCATCGGCGACGCCGGCGCGGCGACGGTGCCGATCGGGCTGCTCGCGGCCCTCGCCGAGGCCGAGGACGACGCGACGCTCGGCGTCTTCGTCGGCGGCGGTACCGCGGCCGCGCTCGCCTGCGAGGGAAGTCTCCCCGTCTCGGGCCTCGAGGACCTCGAGGGCGGCGAGTCCGTCGAGTACGCGACCTACCTCCGCGAGCGGGGCTACGTCGTCGACGGCGAGGTCGCCGGCGGGGGCGCGAACGTGAGCCTGCCGAACTGGCGGCGCTCGCTCGAGCAGCGCTACCGGCTCGTTGCCGGCGAGTGCCCCGACTGCGGGGGGATCAGCTTCCCGCCCGAGGGCGCCTGCCAGGAGTGTCACAGCCGCGTCGAGTTCGAACCCCTCGAGGCCTCCCGGACCGGAACGACCCGCGCGGTGACGGTTATCGGCCAGGGCGGCGCGCCGCCCGAGTTCGCCGAACTGCAACAGCGCGACGGCGCCTACGCCGTCGCGATCGTCGAACTCGAGGCCGGCGATGGAACGGTGACGCTGCCGGCCCAGCTCACCGACGTCGATCCGGAGTCCGTGGCCGTGGGCGACGAGGTCCGGGCGACGATCCGGAAGATCTACGCGCAGGAGGGCGTGCCCCGCTACGGCGTGAAGTTCGAACCGGTCGAGTAGCGTCCCGACGCGCTCGGTCCCCCTACCGACTGCAAGAACCGACGGAACCGCTGCCTTTACCGCGGTAACGGTGTACAAGGTACGTGTAGACACATGACAGACGACTGCGACGAGTGCCGGGGCGCGCGTCCGGGGAGCCCGTACGGGGCGGAGACGCGGTCGCTCGACGACCTCCTCGAGGTGCTGGCCGACCAACGCCGACGGTGCCTGCTGGCGTACCTGCTGGATCGGGACGCGGCTGCCGCGTCGTTCGAGGACGTCACCGACGGCGTCCTCGCGGAGCTGGAACGACGGGGAGACGGGCGACCGAAGCGGGAGGTGATCGCCGCGGACCTCCGGCATCGCCACCTGCCGCGACTGGCCGACGTCGGCGTCCTCGAGTACGACTCGCGGAGCCGAACGATTCGGGTCCACGGCCACGAGCGTCTGGAGCGACTGTACGAGCAAATCAGACCGCTCGAGGCGGAGTAACCGAGGACGGGACTGCCCGAGCGCAGGGGGACGGTACGCGTTCCGTCGACTTCGCTGACGGCCGCGACCCACCGATATGCTTATCCGTACCATGTGAGATGATATCGTATGCGAGACCTCCAACCTCCGACTCCGGACGATCTCGAACAGTCCGCCGCGGTTCATCACGTCGACCTCTCCGAGGCCGAGCGCGATGACCTCGCGGCTGCAGCCGCCGGACTTTTGGACGCCTACGAGCGACTCGCGGAGCTCCCGCCGTCGGAGCCGACGACGCCTGCCGACCCCGATCGATCCGGGACCGTCCCAAGCGACGACGAGAATCCGTACAACGCCTTCATCAGGCGTTGTTCCGTCTCCAGCGACGGCGGCCCCCTCGAGGGGTACGACGTCGGACTGAAGGACAGCGTCTCCCTGGCCGGGATCGAACTGACCTGCGGCTCCGCGGTGCTCTCGGAGTACGTCCCCTCGACGGACGCGACGGTCGCGACGCGGCTGCTCGAGGCGGGTGCGACGATCACCGGGAAGCTCAACATGGAGGACATGGCGTTCTCGGGCAGCGGCGAGCTTTCGGCCCACGGCCCCGTCCCGAACCCGCACGATTCCGACCACCTCGCCGGCGGCTCCTCGAGCGGTTCGGGCGCCGCGGTCGCCAACGGCGACGTCGACATGGCGATCGGCACCGACCAGGCAGGATCGATCCGCATCCCGGCCGCGTGGTGTGGCTGCGTCGGACACAAGCCGTCCTACGGGCTCGTCCCCTACACCGGGATCGTCGGACTCGGTCGATCGTTCGACCACGTCGGCCCCCTCGCCCGTTCGGTCGAGGACTGCGCCCGCACACTCGAGGCGATCGCCGGCCCGGACGGGCTGGATCCGCGCCAGGGTGCCATCCCGACGGAGCCCTACGCCGAGGACCTCGAGACCGACCCCGCCGATCTCACGATCGGCGTCCTCGAGGAGGGGTTCGACCGCGAAGAGAGCGAGCCTGGCGTCGACGAGACCGTCAGCGACGCGCTCGAGGATCTCGCCGACGCGGGCGCCGAACTACGCGAGGTGTCGGTGCCGATGCACCGCGACGGGCTCGCGATCTGGAACGGGATCGCCATCGAGGAGACGACCGCGACGATCGCCGGCGAGGGAATCGGCTCCTTCGGGAACGGCTACTACGACGCCGAGCTGATGGCGGCGTTCGGCCGGGCGCGCCGGGAGCGGGCTGACGAGTTCCCGCCGACTGTCAAGCTCGTGGTCGCTCTCGGGGAGTACCTCGCCGAGGAGTATCACGGTCGCTTCTACGCCAGGGCTCGGAACCTCGCGCTGGACCTCGCGGCCGCCTACGACGAGGCCCTCGCCGACGTCGACGTCCTCGCGATGCCGACGACGCCCCAGACGGCTCACGAGCGCCTCGAGGACCCCTCGCGGCTCCAGGTCCTCGAGCGAGCGGTGAACATGCTCGAGAACACCGCGCCGTTCGACGCCACCGGCCACCCCGCGCTCTCGGTTCCCGCGGGCTCGAGCGACGGGCTCCCGGTGGGCCTGATGCTCGTCGGCGAGGCGTTCGACGACAGGACTGTACTGCGAGCGGGTCGGGCCGTCGAGCGAAGCGTCGACTGGACCGCCTGACCCGTTTCGAACGGACGGGAGGTGGGATGGGAACACTTTTCATCGTCTCGCGAGTGGATTCGTGTATGCACGTCACGGTACTCGGAGCCGGGAGCATGGGACACGGAATCGCGCAGGTGTCCGCAATGGCGGGCCACGAGGTCGTTCTGCGGGACATCGAGGCGGACCTCGTCGAGGACGGCCTCGAGGGGATCCGCGAGAACCTCCAGGGCGGGGTCGACCGGGACAAGGTCACCGAGGCGGAGATGGAGGAGACCCTCGAGCGGATCGAGGGGATGACCGACCTCGCCGACGCCGTCGCCGACGCCGACCTGGTGGTCGAGGCGGTTCCCGAGGATATGGAGCTGAAGCAGGACGTCTTCGCCGACGTCGAGGCGGCGGCGGACGAGGAGACGATCATCGCCTCGAACACCTCCTCGCTGTCGGTGACCGAGATGGCCAGCGCGCTCGAGCGGCCCGAGCGCGCCGTCGGACTGCACTTCTTCAACCCGCCTCACATCATGGATCTCGTCGAGATCGTGATCGCCGAGCAGACCGACGCCCGGACCGAGGACGCGGCAATCGAGTACGTCCGCGGGCTCGAGAAGGAAGACGTCGTCGTCCGGGACACGGCCGGTTTCGCCAGCTCGCGGCTCGGCGTCGCGACGGGGCTGGAGGCGATCCGGATGGTCGAGGAAGGCGTCGCCAGCCCGGCCGATATCGACGAGGCGATGAAGATCGGCTACGGCTACCCGATGGGGCCCCTCGAGCTGACCGACCTCGTCGGGCTCGACGTTCGCCTCCACATCGCCGAACACCTCCGCGAGGAGTTAGGCGAGCGGTTCAAGCCCCCGCAGACGCTGCGCCGGAAGGTCCGGGCGGGCAAGCTCGGCAAGAAGTCCGGCGAGGGCTTCTACGTCTGGGAGGACGGCGAGCGCGTCGGCACGAGCGGCGACTGGGGTGAGGACGATGACTGAACTCGAAGACGAGTACGAGCTGCTGTCGGTCGAGGTCGGCGAGCGCGCCGATCGGGTCGCGACGGTCGCGATCGAGCGCCCCGACGCGCGCAACGCGCTCAACGGCCAGGTCCGCACGGAGCTCAAGGACGCCGTCGCCGCGGCCGACGCCGACGACGAGGTTCGCGTCCTCGTGCTCACCGGCGGCGAGGGGTCGGGCGCGTTCGTCGCCGGCGCCGACGTCACCGAATTCGCGGATCGGGGCGTCGTCGAGCAGCGCGAAGCCAGCGAGCGACCCCGCGTCTACGAGACCGTCGACGACGCCTCGATCCCCGTGATCGCCCGCGTCAACGGTCACGCGCTGGGCGGGGGCTGCGAGCTCGCACAGGCCTGCGACGTCCGGATCGCGCAGGCGGGTGCGAAGCTCGGCCAGCCCGAGATCAACCTCGGGATCATGCCCGGCGGCGGCGGCACCCAGCGACTCACCCGCCTGGTGGGCGAGGGCCAGGCCATGAAGCTCGTGCTCTCGGGCGAGCTGATCGACGCCGCCGAAGCGAAGGAGATCGGCCTGATCGACGAGGTCCACGACGCCGAGTCCCTCGACGACCGCGTCTACGAACTCGCCGGAAAGATGGCTTCGAAGAGCCCGATCGCACTGGAGTTCGCCAAGAAGGCGATCAAGGCCAGCTCCCGGACCGGCCTCGAGGAGGGGCTCGACTACGAGGCCGAGCTGTTCGTCCAGTTGTTTGCCACCGAGGACAAAGACGAGGGGATCGAGGCGTTCCTCGAGGGACGCGATCCCGAGTTCACCGGCGAGTAACCGCGTCGACGTCCGCGGCTCTCGTTTCGGATTCTGCGTCGGAAGCTGCGGACGAGGCACGCGTCCCGGCGAAACCGGCCGCTCTCGGCGCCTCTCAGGCGTCCCCGATGCGGAGAACCGGCTTGATCGTGTCGCCGTTCTCCGAGTCCTCGACCGCTCGTTCGATCTCCTCGAAGTCGTAGTACGTGATGAGTTCGTCGAACGGGAACTTCCCGTCCCTGTACAGCTCGATCAGGTCCGGGATGAACCCCTGCGGATCGGCGTCGCCCTCGACGATCCCGGTGATGCTCCGCCCGTTCAGGATGAGGTCGTTGACGTCGTAGCTGGCCCGCGTGCCAAGCGCCGGGGCGCCGACGATCCCGAGGGTGCCCCGCTGGGTGAGGACGTCGGTCGCCTGCTCGGCGACGTCCGGGACCCCGGTCGTCTCCAGCGCGTAGTCGACGCCGCCGGTTAGCTCCCGAACTGCGCCGACGACGTCGTCGGCGTCGTCGGGGTTTACCGTCTCGGTGGCACCGAACTCGCGGGCCGATTCCAGTCGCCCGTCCACCAGATCGACCGAAACGATCTCCGTGCAGCCCGTTAGCTCGGCCGCCATGACGGCGGAGAGGCCGACCGATCCCGCGCCGAAGATCGCGATCGACGATCCCGGGTCCGGCGACAGGGAGTTGATGACGCCGCCCGCACCCGTCTGGATCCCGCACCCCAGCGGTCCGAGCGCTTCCAGCGGAACGTCCTTCTCGACGGGGACGACGTTTCGATCGGTCGCGACCGCGTGGGTGGCGAACGACGACTGGCCGAAAAAGCGTCCGCTGATCTCGTCGCCCTCTTGCGAGATCGGCGAGCTTCCGTCCTCGGGTCGGGCGCCGCCGAAGTTGTGCGCGAAAAAGTCCGCGCAGAACGCGGGATGGCCGTCCCGACAGCTCGGACAGGTTCCGTCGGAGTCGAAGCTCAGAACCACGTGGTCGCCGGGGTCGACGCTCGAGACGTCCGCGCCGACCTCCTCGACGACCCCTGCCCCCTCGTGGCCCAGCACCGCGGGCAACGGCGTCGGATACAGCTGGTCGCGAACGATCAGGTCGGTGTGACAGACGCCGGCTCCGACGACGCGAACGAGCACCTCGTCCGATCGCGGTTCCTCGAGCGTTACCTCCTCGATCTCGAACGATCCGCCTCCTCGCGGACGACCGCAGCGTGAGCGTTCATAGGTTACGACCGGAACTCCACGCGACGACACTTAGCGTTTGTCACGCTGTTCCATAACATGGGATGCGGTTTCCGGCGAGCATCACAGGCGGCAGTCTGGTAGACGAGTTGGATATCAAACCGAAACGGGTGTCGGTACCGGGTCAGTCGTCCGCGGGGGTTACCGTCCCGCCTGCGGCCTCGAGTCGGACGCTCGAGACCTTGAACTCCGGAATCCCGCTGATCGGGTCGAACGTCTCCTGGGTGAGTTCGTTGACCGCGCCGTCGGCGAAGTGCATCGGCATGAAGACGACGCCTCGGTCGGGACGGTCGGTCACCTGCGCGGTCACCTCGATCGAGCCGCGCCGGGACTCGAGGCGGACGTCCTCGCCGTCGGCGATCCCGAGCTGGGCGGCCGTCTCGGGGTGGACCTCGACGAAGCTCTCGCCGACGTGGGACATGATCCCCTCGACGCGGCGGGTGAGCGTCCCCGTGTGGAAGTGATAGAGGACGCGCCCGGTCGTCAGCGTCAGCGGGTACTCCTCGTCGGGGAGCTCGCCGGGCTCTCCCAGGTCGGCGGGGACGAACCGTGCCTTGCCGTCGTCGAAGTTGAATTCCTCGTCGTAGAGGTACGGCGTGCCGGGATCGGACTCGTCCCGACAGGGCCACTGCAGTCCGCCCTCGCGCTCGAGGCACTCGTGGCTGATTCCGCCGTAGATCGGCGCGAGATCGCTGATCTCGTCCATGACCTCTGCGGGCGAAGCGTAGCTCCAGTCGTAGCCCAGCCGGTTCGCGATCGTCTGCAGAATCTGCCAGTCCTGGCGGGCCTCCCCGGGCGGGGACAGCGCCTGGCGGACCAGCTGGACCCGACGCTCGGTGTTGGTGAACGTGCCGTCCTTCTCGGCGAAGCTCGCTGCCGGCAGGACGACGTCGGCGTGTTCGGCGGTCTCGGTCGGGAAGATGTCCTGGACGACGAGGAACTCGAGTTCCTCGAGGGCCGCCTCGGCGTGGTCGATGTCGGGCTCGGAGAGCGCGGGGTTCTCGCCCATCACGTACATCCCGCGGACGGCGCCCGCGTGAGCCTCCTCGAAGACCTCGGGAACGGTCAGCCCGGGCTCGCTCGGGGGTCGCTCGCCCCAGGCCTCCTCGAACACCTCGAGGACGTCGGGGTCGTCGACGGGCTGGTAGCCCGGCAGGCTGTTGGGCAGCGTGCCCATGTCGCCGCCCCCGCCCTGGACGTTGTTGTGGCCGCGGAACGGCGAGAGCCCCGAGTTCGGTTTGCCGATATGGCCCGTGACGAGCGCGAGGTTCGCCAGCGCCAGCACGTTCTGGGTGCCGTGGGAATGTTGGGTCATCCCCATCGCCCAGCCGAACACGCAGCTGTCGGCGGTCGCGATCGTCTCGGCCGCGGTCGCGAGTTCGTCGGGCGCGACGCCACAGAGACGCTCGACCGCCGCGGGCGTGAACGGCTCGACCTTCGTCCGGAGTTCCTCGAGGTTCTTCGTTCGTTCGGCGACGAACTCCTGGTCGTGGAGGTCGTGCTCGAGGACGTACCGGGTCAACCCGTTGATCCAGGCGACGTCGTAGCCGGGCTCGACCCGGGTGTACTGGTCGGCGTGTTCGGCGATGCCGACCCGTCGCGGATCGAAGACGAACAGGTCCGCGCCGTCGCGGACGTTTTGTTTGATGCGGGTGGCGAGCACAGGGTGGCTCTCGGTCGTGTTCGAACCGGTGATCAGGTAGCAGTCGGCGTTGGCGACGTCCTCGATGCGGTTCGTCATCGCGCCGTAGCCCACCGTCTGTTTCAGGGCGGCGACCGTCGAGGAGTGACAGAGCCGCGCGCAGTTGTCGACGTTTTTCGTCCCCAGGACCTGGCGGGCGAACTTCTGTAGCAGGTAGTTCTCCTCGTTGGTACACTTCGAGGAGGCGAAACAGGCCAGCGCGTCGGCGCCGTGCTCGTCGCGGATTCCGGAGAGGCCGTCGGCGACGCGCTCGAGGGCCTCCTCCCAGCCGGCCTCGCGGAGCTCGCCGCTCTCACGGTCCCGAACCAGGGGTCGTTCGAGACGGTCCTCGCTGTCGACGAAGTCGTAGCCGAACTTCCCCTTGACACAGGTCGAGAATCCGTCGTTAGCGGGGGCGTGGTCGGCGTCGGTCGGTCGGACCCCCAGCACCTCCTCGTCGTCGGCGTAGACGTCGAACCGGCAGCCGACGCTGCAGTAGCCACAGGTCGTCTCGGTGACGTCGAGATCGTCGAGGCGACGGTCGGCGACGAACTCGGCGATGTCGAACATCCGCCCCTCCGAGAGGACCTTCGTCGCGACGCTCTCACCGGCGTGTTCGGCCTCGAGGAGCGCGCGTTCGCCGGCCTCCCGGACCGCTCCGGTCGCCCGTCTCTTCGCCCGCTCCATGACGCCCGCGACGCCCGACAGTTCGGCGTCGTCCTCGGCCTCGGCGGAACCGCCCGCGCCGTGGGCCCCGCTCGAGTCCTCGGGTTCGACGGTCTTCCCGATGGAGTTCTTCTGGTTGAAGCCGGGAACGGGCAGCGTCGCGCTGTCGGCGAGACCCTTCTCGGTGATCGACCCCGTCGGACAGACCGTCGCGCAGTGGCCACAGGAGACGCAGGCCGAGTCGACCATCGCCTCGGCGTCGTCCTGGAAGCCGATCCGGGTGTCCTCGCCGGTCCCCTCGATCCGGAGCACGCCCTCGACCTGGACGTCGTTACAGGCCTCGACGCAGCGATTACAGAGGATGCACTTGTTCCGGTCGATCCGGATGAACGGCGAGGTGTCGTCGAGGGGCTCGTACTCCTCGCGGTCGTCGAAGACGCCGTAGCGCGGTTCCTCGACCTCGTTCTCGATCGCGGTGTCCTGGAGCTCGCAGCGCCCGTTCTGGCCGCAGGTCGTACACCGGAGGTTGTGGTTCGAGAGCACCAGATCGAGGTTGACGTCCCGGGCCTCCGCGGCCTCCTCCTCGTCGGTTCGGACCTCGAGCCCCTCCTCGGCGGGGTGGCTACACGCGGGCACGATCCCGCGCTCGTCGGTGTCGATGACGCAGGTCCGGCAGGTGCTCCGGGGGCCGATCTCGTCGCTGTCCTCGTAGTGACACAGCGCGGGCACGTCGGCGTCGGCTCCGGCGGCCTCGAGGGCGTCGAGGATCGTCGCGCCGTCGTCGACGGTGACCGTTCGCCCGTCGACGGCGAGCGTGGTTCGGCCGTCGGCGCCCGCGGGGTCGGGATCGTTCGCCGTCCCCGTCGTGAAGTTCTCGGTCAGCGGGGTGCTCGGCTGCGGATCGTCGACGTCCGGCACGCTCGGCAGCGGTTTCCCGTCCGATACCTCGGCTCGGTCGCGGTGGCTCTGGCAGTGATCCTGTAAGCTCATGCGTTCCCTCCGTCACACTCCCCGGCGGGACAGCGTCCGTTCGCGTGGGCGACGAACTCGGGCTCGAACGTCTCCAGCGCCGTCGTCGTCGGGCGGGCGGCGTCCCGACCGAACCCGCAGAGGCTCGAGCGCTCCATCACGCGGGCCAGCTCTCGGGCTTCGTCGATCGCGCCCTCGCGCTCGTAGGTCGACCGAAGCAGCTCGGTCAGCTGCGTCGCTCCCTCGCGGCAGGGAACACAGCGGCCGCAGTTCGTCTCTCGGGCGAACGCCGCGCGCCGTCCCGCGAGCGCGACGGGACAACGGTCCGTGCCGAACAGTTCGATCGCCCCGTTCGTGCCGAGTCCCGCGGCCGCGAGGTCGCGAGCGCTCGCGGAGACGTCCAGCGTCTCGGTCAGCCCGCCGAAGACCCCGCCGACACACGCCAGTGCGGCCTCGTCGACTCCCAGCGGTTCGACCGCCGCCGCGAGGGTCTCGTCGGTCGGCACCTCGACGACCGTCGACGGCCCGAGGTCGCCGCCGACCTCGAACAGCCGCGTCCCGGGGTCGTCGTCGTCGCCGACGGGCGCGTCCTCGAGC
This sequence comes from Natronococcus sp. JC468, assembly GCF_012163165.1. Taxonomy (NCBI): domain Archaea; kingdom Methanobacteriati; phylum Methanobacteriota; class Halobacteria; order Halobacteriales; family Natrialbaceae; genus Natronococcus; species Natronococcus sp. JC468. The sequence continues at coordinate 28,196 of NZ_JAAVUO010000015.1, read as the reverse complement.
GCGAGCGCCCGCAGCTGGGCGAGCGTCCGCGGCGTGTGGATCACGGTCGGCCGGCCGTGCAGCCCGTACTCGGACGGTCCCGGCGGAGTGCGCCGCGCCTCGATTCGATCCGCACCCTCGAGGGCCTCGAGGGCCATCGTCGGCTCGCCGGCCGCGTACTCGTCGGGGCCGGCGACGACATCGATCGGGACGTCGCCGTCGACGACCCCCTCGAGACGCGCGGCCGCGTCGGCCGCGGTTCGGTGGACGCGCTCGTCGTCCTCGTTGCAGTAGACGACGACGTCCGCGGCGCCGACGCGGTCGGCGACCGCGACCGCGGGATCGAGGACTGCCAGTGGATCCGCGGCGAGCAACAGCGAATCGATACTCACGCGCGGGTCCGCCTCGTTGGCGTTGACGACGACGACGGGCTCGCCGTCGGTACTCGCCGCCGTCTCCCAGGACTCGCCGACCGGTTCGTTCGTCGCGATATCGCCTCGGCCGCGTCCGCGGAGGCCCGCGTCCGCGGCCCGCTCGAGTTCCTCACCAGAGCCGTCGGCGAGGACGGGTCCCCTGGTGGCGTAGTCGGCGACCGAGGTCGGGCGGGTCCAGCCGCAGGCACCCACCACTCGGCCCCGATCGACGGCGAACGGGACGTTCTCGGCTCCCGGAAGCGCCGTCACTCCGGGGTCGTGTTCGACGACGGCCGTCGCGCCGTCGGTCGGGAGCTCGTCCCGCGTCAACGACTCGGCGACCGCTTCGACGCTCGCTCGGTCGGGGTCGGCGAAAAACGCCGTTCGGTCCCCGAGCGTCGCCGCGACGCAGGGATCCAGCGCCGCGACGCCGGTCGGGCCGACGTCGACGACGGATAGCGATTCGGTACGGGTCTCGCTGGCGTTCGCACGCAGGGCGTCCGTCTCGATCGACCGCGCCCCGATCGGGACGCGAAGGACCGCCCGGGCGTCGAACGCGCTCTTCCGATCCATCAACTGCGTCTCTCGAGCGGTCCGGGGTAAGTGTTGTTTTCCGCGCCGAGGGCAGGTAGTCGCGGCCGAGCGTCCGGGCTACTCGCCGGTGAACTCGGGGTCGCGGTTCTCGCGGAACGCCTCGAGCCCCTCGCGGTGGTCCGCGGTCTCGATGAGCGTGCTCTGGGCGAGTGACTCGAGGACGCCCGCCGTCTGCATGTCGGTGTCGCGGGCGGCGTTGACGACGCGTTTCGCCAGGCCGAGCGCCTGTGGGGGCTGCTCGAGCAGCGACTCCGCGTAGGACCGCGCGGCGGCGTCGGGGTCGTCCGCGACGCGCTCGACGAGGCCGATCTCGCGGGCGCGCTCGCCGTCGATCAGCTCGCCGCTGAAGATCAGGTCCTTTGCTGTTCCCGGCCCGACGAGCTGGACGAAGCGGGAACAGCCGCCGAGCCCGGGGATGAGGCCGATATTGTGCTCGGGAAAGCCGAGCGTCGCGTCGGGGCCGGCGATCCGAACGTCGCAGGCCAGCGCGAGCTCGAGCCCGCCGCCGACGCAGGTGCCCTCGATCGCGGCGATGACGGGTTTCTCCATCGTCTCGAGGCCGTCGAACGCCCGGCCGAGGATTCGCGAGTTCGAGCGGAACTCGGCGGTGGTCCAGTCCTGTGCCGTCTCGAAGAGGCCGACGTCGGCCCCGACCGAGAAGACGTCGGCGTTCCCGGCGAACACGCCGACCCGAACCCGATCCTCCCGGAGCACGTCGACCGCCTCGGCGAGTTCGTGGCGCATCTCCTGGTCGATCGCGTTGACGGGGTCGTTGTCGATCCGGACCGTCGCGATGCCGTCGTCGACGGTAACGTCGAGCGTGTCGAACGTCATGCGTCGGTAGACGGATGGAACCGTCTTGATTCTACTGACTCACCCACTCGGGTTCGCGGTCCGCGAAGAACGCCGACAGTCCCTCGTCGAAGAGGTTCGAGTCGCTCATGCGCTTGATCGCGGTCCGCTCGTGCTCGAGGTGTTCGTCGAGCCGCCCGGCAAATACCGAGTCGACGAGCTCCTTGGTCCGGGCGTGGGTTTCCGTCGGCCCCTCTGCGTAGGTCCTCGCGTCGGCCGTCACCTCGTCGACGAACGCCGCTTTCTCCGTCTCGTATCGCCCATTGGCGAGGCCGAGTTCGACCGCCTCGGCCGCGGTGATCGGCTGCGGGTCGAACAGGAGCTCACGAGCCTTGTACGGCCCGACCGTCTTCACGAGGAAAAACGGCGTCGCGTTGTCCGGCGTCAGCCCGATCCGCGCGTAGGCGGTGTCGAAGATGGCGTCCTCGTGTACGTAGATCAGGTCACACGCCAGCGCGAACCCGAGTCCGCCCCCCGCCGCGACGTCGGTCACCGCCGCGATCACCGGGGCGGGGAAGGTCCGAACGGTGCGGATGAACCGGTTCGACGCCGCTGCGATCGCGTCGATCTTCGCGGGGCGCATCTCCTGGGGCCGCTGCTCGATCGCGCGCAGGTCCGCGCCGACGGAGAACACCGGCTCGCCGTAGACGATCAGACAGTCGACGTCGCCCGCCAGCGCCTCGACGGCCGTCGCCATCGCCTCGACCTTCGACGGCCGGAACGTGTTCAGCGACGAGTCTCCGTTCTCCATGACGAGGCGGGCGATTCCCGACTCCTCGAGGTGCTCGATCCGTACCTCCTCGTGTACGCGTTCGGTGTTCGCTATCATCCCTGATTGCCCTCGCGTTCGTCGCCACGGACCGCACCGTCATTACGATACCGCTCGGCGAGGGCCAGATACTCCTCGCAGTACCACCGGATCTGCTCGCGGTGGTCCTCGGAGAGCGGCCGGATCTCCGCCGGCGCGCCGTAGGCCATGTGACCGCTTGGCACCTCCTGCTCCTCGCGAAGCAACGTCCCGGCGGCGACGATGCAGTCGTCGCCCACCGTCGCGCCGGGAAGGATCGTGCTCGAGATCCCCACGAGGACGTCGTCGCCGACGGTCGCCCGGTCGACGACGACGTTGTGGCCGATCGTGACCCCGGAGCCGATCGTCGCCTCGTGGAGCATCGTGAAGTCCTGCACGTTCGAGTCCGCGCCGACCGAGATCGGGCCGTAATCCCCGCGGAGACAGGTGAACGGCCAGACGCTCGCGTTCTCCGCGACGGTGACGTCTCCGATCAGGGAGGCCATCTCCGAGACGAACGCCGAGTCGGCGATCGACGGCGTCGTACCTTCGAATGCGCGTTGCATACTCCGACTGTGTCGGGCGGGCAAGTTATTACTTGACCCCCAGGTACCCCTCCATCGCTTCCCGGTCGGCGAGCAGCTCCGCGGCCGGCGAGTCGTGGACGATCCGCCCGTTCTCGAGGACGTAGGCGTGGTCGGCGAGCTCGAGGGCCATCTCGGCGTTCTGTTCGACCAGCAGGATCGTCACCCCCTCCTCCTCGTTGAGCTCTCGGACGATGTCGGCGACGTCGTCGACGATCTGGGGGGCCAGGCCCTCGCTGGGCTCGTCGAGCAGGAGGACGTCGGTCTCGGGGCCGAGCAGCGCGCGGGCGATCGCCAGCATCTGCTGTTCGCCCCCGCTCATCGTCCCGGCCTTCTGGCTGCGGCGCTCGTCGAGGCGGGGGAACCGCTCGTAGACGTCCTCGAACCCGCCGGACTGGTCGCCCTCGCCGGTGCTGGCGGCCAGCCGGAGGTTCTCCTCGACGGTCAGCCCGCCGAATACCCGGCGCTCCTCGGGCACCCAGGAGATTCCGCGCTTGCGGATCTCGTAGGGCTCGAGCCCGTCGATCGGCTCGCCGTCTTTCGCGATCGTCCCCTCGGCCGGCGGCGTAAGTCCCAGAACGCTTCGCAGCGTCGTGGTCTTGCCCGCGCCGTTCCGGCCGACCAGGGCGACGATCTCGCCGCGGGGGGTGCCCAGCGAGAGGCCGAACAGGTGGTGGCCCGGCCCGAGGTAGGTGTGTAGGGAGGCGCGGGGGAGCAGCCCCTCGGCCGCCGACGCTCGGTCGGCGGCCGGCGTTTCACTCACGGCCGCCACCTCCGAGGTACGCCCGCTGGACGCGCTCGTCGGCCTGGATCTCCGCCGGAGCGCCCCACGAGAGCAGTTCGCCCTCGTTGAGCACGGCGATCTGGTCGGAGAGCTCCATCACGATGTCGGTGTCGTGTTCGATGAGCACGAGCGTGACGTCGTCGGCGATCGCCTTGACGAGGTCGACCACCTCGTGGGTCTCCTCCGGGCTCATCCCGGCCGTCGGCTCGTCCATCAACAGCAGCTCCGGCCGGGCCGCGAGCGCGATCCCGATCTCGAGGTGACGACGCTGCCCGTACGAGAGGTTCGCCGCCGTCGTGCGGGCTGCGTCCTCGAGGTGGACGCGCTCGAGGATCTCGTAGGCGTCCGCGATCGGCTCCTCGAGCGAGGCGTGGTGTCTGGCGAAGTCGTCCGGGCCGAACCCGCTGTAGTGTGCCTGGGTGGCGATCCGAACGTTCTCGAGGGCGGTGAGCTCCCCGAAGAAGTTCGTGATCTGGAACGACCGGACGACACCCCTGTCGACGATCTCGTGTGGAGCGAGCCCGCCGATGGACTCGCCGCGGAATTCGATTCGCCCCCCGGTCGGCTCGTGTTTCCCGGTGAAGAGGTTGAACAGCGTCGTCTTCCCGGCGCCGTTCGGGCCGATGATCGAGGTGATCTCGTCGGCGGGGATCTCGATCGAGACGTCGTCGATCGCGGTCAGCGTGCCGAACTTCTTCGTGACCCCCTCCGTCCGGAGGATCGGGTCGGTTTCCGATACGTCGCTCGCGGTCGCAGTAACGGTTTCGCTCATGTTATCGTCTTACCTTCTCGATGTAGTTTCGGATCGCGCGTTTCGCGTTCGTCGCGACGTTCGTCGGGTCGTCTCGAACGGAGGTGATCGCCCCGGCCAGCCCCCGGGGCGCGAAGATCACCACGACGACGAAGATGCCGCCGAGGACGATCTCCCAACTGGCGAACCCGGCGAGTTGCTCCTCGAGGAAGACGACGAGGGCGGCGCCGAGCATCGGTCCCCAGAGGGTGCCGAGCCCGCCGAGCAACAGCATGACGACCAGTTCGCCGCTGATCATCCAGTGGAGCATCCCGGGGTGGGTGACGCTCTGGAAGGGGACGTACAGGCCGCCGGCCAGGCCGGCGAAGGCGCCGCTGAGTGCGAACCCGAACACCTTGTACCGGCGGACGTCGTAGCCGAGGAACTGCACCCGCTCCTCGTTCTCGCGGATCCCCTGCAGGACGCGTCCGAACGGGGAGTTCGAGAGCCGCAGCAGCGCCACGAACGAGAGCGCGACGGCCGCCAGCGTCAGGTAGAAGTACACCAGCGTCGGCGTGAAGTCGACACCGAACAGCGCGTACCGCTGGATCCCGTACAGGCCGTTGTCGCCCCCGGTGAACGACTCCATACCGAGGATCGTCGCCGGCAGGTCGGTAAACGCCATCACGTAGAACAGCTGGGCGAACGCCAGCGTCAACATCGCAAAGTAGATCCCGCGAGCGCGGACGCTGAACCAGCCGATGATCCCTGCCACGACCGCGCCGACGACCATCGCGGCCGGAAGCACGACCAGCGCGTTCACCGTCACCTCGCTGATCAGCATCGCCGCGGCGTACCCGCCGGCGCCGAACATGGCGGCATGGCCGAACGAGAGCAGGCCGGCGTACCCGAAGACGAAATCGAGGCTCAGCGCCAGCAGCGCGAAGATCATCATCCGCACGAGCATGTTGAGCCAGAACGGCTCGTAGGCGTCCGCGATCGGCGCGAACAGCGCGAGCGCGCCGACCGAGACGAGCACCGCGAGTCGACCCCGGCTCGAGAGCAGCTGATCGCCCGTTTGCGACGACTGGCTTCGACCGAAGAGTTCGACGACTGATTTCATCTATGCTGCCTCCGTTGCGCCGAACAGTCCGCTCGGCTTTGCCATGAGGACGATCGCCATCATCGCGAACAGGAACAGGTCCGTCAGCGTCGGGGCGATCAACGCCCCGTACGCGGTCACCAGCCCGATCAACAGCGCCGCGTACACGGCGCCGCGGAAACTACCCAGGCCGCCGATGACGACGACGATGAACGTCTCGATGATGATCCCGAAGCCCATCCCGGGGTGGACCGACCGGGAGCCGCCGAGCAACACCCCGGCGACGCCGGCCAGTACGGCGCCGAAGACGAACACGCCCGTGAACACCTTCGAGACGTCGATGCCGAGAGCGCTGACCATCTCCGTGTCGTGGGCGCTGGCCCGCATCAGGATGCCGAGATCGCTTCGTTCGATGGCCAGCCAGACGACCGCGATCAACAGCGTGCTCACCCCCAGCACGAACAGCCAGTAGATCGGGTAGCTGACTGGACCGACCGAAACCGACCCCGAGAGGAGGTCGGGAACCGGGATCTGCATCGACTGGGCGCCCCAGATCTCGATGATGGCCCCCTGGATCATGATCGCGACGCCGAAGGTCAGCAGGATGTGATACAGCGGGTTCCGGTCGTACAGCGGGCGCAGCGAGAAGATTTCGATCGCCGCGCCAACGAGCCCGACCATCAGCGGTGCGAGCACCAGCGCGAGCCAGAAGCTCCCGAGCTGGCCCGCGACTACCGTCCCGAAGTACGCCCCAAGCATGTACAACGCGCCGTGGGCGAAGTTGATAACGTCGAGCATCCCGAAGATGAGCGTCAGGCCGGCAGCGATGAGCGCCAGTGTCATTCCCAGCTGGAGCCCCAGCAGCGTCGCGCGGAGGACCGACTCAATCACGGCGAACGCACCTCCGAGTCGATCCACCGTCGGTCGGACCTGCGGGGCGTCGATCGGAGCCTCGAGCCGCGGGCGGTCGCGAGCACATTAGTTACTACACCCCCAGGCCGGGCCCTCGACCGCCTCGAGGACGTCGATGACCTCGTTCTCGACGGACTCGCCGTCGTCGCTCTCGACGACCTCCCGGACGTACATGTTGTGGATCGGTTCGTGGGTATCGGGGTTGAACCGGAACTGCCCGCGAGGACTGTCGAACTCCATCTCGACGAGGCTGTCGACCAGCTCGTCGGGATCGGTGCCGCCGGTCTCCTCGACGGCGTCGACGAACGCCTGCGCGGAGTCGTACCCCTGGCAAGCGTAGACGTTCGGCGATCCGCCGTGTAGCTGTTCGTAGTTCTCGACGAACGTTCGGTTTCGGTCTGTGTCATGCGTTGTCGTGTAGTGAAGCAGCGAGTACATCCCCAGCGCCGAGGCGCCCTGCGCGGGGAGCGTGTCGTTCGCCAGCAGGAATCCGCTTCCGGTCTGGGTCATCTCCTCGTCGAGGCCGAAGCTGCTGAAGGCGTTGACGTAGTTGACCGCGTCGCCGCCGGCGAAAAAGGAGTACACCGCCTCCGCCCCGGAGTCCTGGATGTCCCCGAGGTACGGCGAGAAGTCGTCGGTTCCCAGCGGCGCGCCCACCTCGTCGACGACCTCGCCGCCGAGCTCCTCGAAGGCCTCCTTGAAGAACTCCTTGGAGTTCTGGCCGAACGCGTAGTCGGCGTAGGCCAGACAGACGTTGTCGGCGATCTCGTCGTAGACGAACCGCGCCAGCGGCGCGCTCGTCTGCCAGTCGTTGAACGAGGTCCGGAAGTGGTACTCCGGACACCCCTCCGCCGTGATTCGGTAGTCGCCCGCGTTGGCGTTGAACCAGATCGCGCTCGATTCGGTTTCGATCGGCTGGATCATCGCCATCGCGACGGCGCTCGAGACGGGGCCGACGATGGCGTCGGCTCGCTCCTTGATCAGCAGCTCGCGGGTGACGTCGACGCCCTTGTTCGTGTCCGCTTCGGTGTCGCGCCGCACGAGTTCGACCTCCTCCCCGTTCACCTCCCCGTCCCGCTGGTCGAGGTACAGTTCGAAGCCGTCGACGATGCTCTCGCCGAGCAGCGCGTACGTCCCGGTGAACGGGAGCGCGAACCCGACGGTCAGCCCGTCCTCGCGACTGCCGAGACACCCGCCGAGCGCCGCCGTCCCACCGACGGCGGCGCCGCTCGCGAGGAGCTGCCGTCTCGAGACGGAGCCCCCGCTGGTGGTACTACTGTGGGATCTACCCACACCTTTGCCAGACATATGCAACCAGTGTCTTCCATGTCTATTTATAATTTACGTTGCGCGGCGAACATGAACGGGCTGGCGGCTCTACGATCGGGTGCGCGATGTCGACGGCGCCGGAGATTCCGTACCCGATCAACGGCCCGAACAGAAAAATTTCCCTACGTATCACGGGGGAGATGAACCGATAGGTATATAATTTAAAGCTATGATGAACTACTCGTACATGCAGCCGACCGTCCCAGAGGAGTATCTACCGGACGAATCGATCACCCCGGACTACGTTCATCCCACGCCGGAAGCTCACTACCCCCAGCGGATCAACGTCGCCGAAGAACTCGTCGACCGCCACGTTCAGGAGGGCCGCGGCGACAACGTCGCGATCTACTTCGAGGATCGAACGCTCACCTACGAGCAGCTCCAGGAGAAGGTCAATCGGATGGGGAACGCCCTCCGCGACCTCGGGGTCGAAGCCGGCGATCGCGTCGTCGCTCGCTTCCCGAACCGTCCGGAAGCGATCGTAACGTGTCTGGCCGTCCAGAAGATCGGTGGGGTCGCGCTGCCGTCGATGAAGCTGCTGCGGGCCAAGGAGCTCGACTACATCATCAACAACGCGGAGGCGACGGCCGTCGTCGTCTACGACGACCTCCTCGATGAGGTCGAGAACGCGCTCCCCGACCTCGAGACCGTCGAGGACGTTATCGTCGCCGAGCGCAACGGCGTCGATCACGACCACCACAGCTACGACGAGCTCCTCGAGGACGCCGACGACGAGCTCGAGGCCTACGAGACCGAACGCGACGACCTGGCGCTGATGCTGTACACCAGCGGGACGACGGGACGCCCGAAGGGCGCGATCCACAGCCACCGGAGCGTGCTCGCGACCGCGGACACGTACGCCCGGTACTGCCTCGAGCCCACCGAAGAGGACGTCTTCGGCGGGAACCCGCCGCTTCCGTTTGCGTACGGCTACGGCGACCTGGTCACGTTCCCGCTCCGGTTCGGCGCGAGCACGAGCCTCGTCGAGGACGCCAGCCCCGGCGACCTGCTCGAGGCCGTCGAGAACCACGGCGTCTCGGTGCTGTGTTCGATCCCGACCGGGTTCAACCAGATCCTCTCGAACTACCCCGAGGGACCCGAGGAGTACGACGTCTCCTCGCTCCGGGTGGGACTCAGCGCGGGCGAGCCGCTCACACCGACGACCTTCGAGAACTTCAAGGAGGAGTACGGCATCAACCTGCTCGACGGCATCGGGACGACCGAGATGCTCCACATCTTCGTCAGCCACCGCCACGACGGCGAGATCGACCCGACCGCCACCGGCTTCCCCGTCCCCGGCTACGAGTGCAAGATCATCGATCCTGACACCGGGGAGGAACTCGAGCGCGGCGAGGCCGGCCTGCTCGCCGTCCGCGGGCCGACGGGCGTCGAGTACTGGAACCGCCCCGACAAGCAGGAGGGGTCGACGACCGAGGACGGCTGGTCGATCCCCGGCGACATCTTCGTCCAGCGCGAGGACGGCCGCCTCGAGTACAAGTCCCGCAGCGACGACCTCATCATCTCGAGCGGGTACAACATCCCCGGCCCGGAGGTCGAAGCGGTCATCGAGGAACACGAGGCCGTCTCCGAGGTCGCCGTCGTCGGCAGCCCCCACGAGGAGCGCGGCGAGGTCGTGAAGGCGTTTACCGTGCTCTCGAACGGCACCGCGCCCGACGACGACCTCGTTACCGAGATCCAGACCCACGTCAAGAACACGCTCGCCCCGTACAAGTACCCCCGCAAGATCGAGTTCACGGAGTCGCTTCCGCGCACGGAAACCGGGAAGATCCGCCGGACCGAACTCCGGGAGCAGGAACACGGTCGCTGATCGGATCCATCCTGGGTCGACCCGCGAACGATACGTGACCCGGACGGGAGCCCGCTGTCCGTCCGCTTTCTGCCGTGTCGAAACATGTTCGGAGCAGGAGTTATCGTTCGCTCGAGCGAACCGTTTCGCATGTCCTCGAGTGATAGCCGAGCGACCGACGCCTGTACCCCGTGGGACAACTCCGAGTGTCGCGGGACGCCGTACTGTCCGCCGCGGTGTCCGCGGTTCGAGAGCAAGAGCGGCACTGCGCTTCTCGTTCGGCCCTGCGAAGCGGACGACGTGGACCCGCTCGCCCGGATGTACGACGACTTCGATCAGTACAGTCGGAGTATGGGGTTGCCGCCCAACGGCGTTTCGAAGATCGAACGCTGGCTGGACCGGCTGACGTCGACGGGGTGGAACCTCGTCGCGTTCGACGGGGACCGAGCCGTCGGCCATGTCGCGGTTGTCCCCGCCGAGTCGGTCGATCACAGATGGAAGTTCCTCGTCTACGTCCACCAAGAGTACCAGAACGAAGGCGTTGGCTCCGAACTGCTCAAACAGCTCGTCGCGTACGCCGACGAGCGCGACGGCGACGAACTCGCCCTGGAGGTGTCGACCGGGAACGAGCGCGCGATTACGGTGTACAAGAACGTCGGCTTCGAGGTGATCGAACGCGGGTTCTCCGAGCTGTCGATGGCGCTCGAGCTTCGGCAGCCGCTCACGCGGCGAGTGCGGCGACCGCCCGCGGAACGCGACTGAGTCACGAAACGCGACGCTTGCGTCCTCTCAACGCCAGTCTTTGCGTATACGGGTTCCGTAATCACCTCTCAGATACGGGCCGTGTATACGTCCGTTCTCTCGACTCGTCGGCTCGAAACCGTCGGCCGCCTTCGTCTCGGTGGATTACATCGGTACCTCCGTAAACGAGCGAGTAATCTATTTACAGAAATACTACTGTAATAATACCGCCGTCCACGCCGAACGGGGTGAGCACGTCCCCGTATACGAGTGCCGTATACGAGTTTCGGGAGCGAAAGAGCCCGCCCGCTCTCGAGTCGATAGCGACGGCCGAAAAGCGCGTTCGATGATCGTCCCGGCGTCAGGGACTCTCGTCGGTCCGGATCCGGAGATCCGATCGCGGTTTCGCGACGCAGGTCAGCGCGTACCCCTCTTCTTTCTCGCTGTCGGAGAGGAACATTCCCTCGGTCTGCTCGACCGCTCCGTCCTCGACGATCATCCCGCAGCAAACGCCACAAACGCCCATCCGACACTGGTACGGCGGCGTGAGTCCCGCCTCCTCCGCTGCCTCCAGAATCGGCTGGTTCTCCGGAATCTCGAGTGTCCGTCCCTCGTCGACGAACTCGACTGTGTAGGTCTCGACCATGCTCACTGATCGATCGACTTTTCGAAGACGTGCTCGACCGGTTCGAACTCGTTGGCCTCGTAGAACCCCTCCGAGTCGTCGTCGCCGTGGATCACGTCGACGCGGTAGAAGTCGATCTCGCGCTCGGACCGATCGAACCACTCGTGGACCGCGTCGAGCAACTGACTGCCGACTCCCTCGCCGCGGTGGTCCTCGTCGACGAAGTGACCGTTGATGTAGCCGTGGTCCTGCAGGCGGAAGATCGGATGGTTGCCCATGATCCGCGCCTCCAGTACGCCGACGAGGTCCCCGCTTTCCTCGTGTTCCGCCACGAAGACCGTCCCGTACTTCGAGTCGACGAGCTGGTTTTCGAAGTACTGGAGCCACCGGTCGTTGGCGCTCTCCTTGTGGCGGTACCGGTCGTCGTGCTTCGAGAGGTGGTCGGTAAAGCCGTGCCACAGTTCGAGGAGGTTCTCGCCGTCGTCGCTAGTCGCCTGTCGTACGTCGTACGTCATAGCTTACCATCTGGATCGGATTACTAAAAAAGGCACTGTTGTATATGTAATATATTTGTGCTATTTACGCGCGTGCGACGCGATACGGTCGTCGATGGGGTTCGGTTCGTTCGGTCGGGGTCCCGATCCGGCGCTCGAGGCGTATACGGGTTCCCCGGATCGAGGACGGGCGAGTCGGGACCGCTCGCAACCGGCGAGCGGAGTCCGAGTTCGCGACCGTCGCCGAAACGGCCGATATGATACACGAAGCGTATACAGAAAACAATTATAACCCTGGGCGGACAAGCGATAGATGGACGATTAGAGCCATGCCCTCAGAAAAACAGTTCAAACAAGAACTACAGAACGGGCGGATGATCGAATCGACGGAGGAGATGACCGACGGCTACAAGAAGGCCCTCAAGCAGATCCTCCTGGTGTCGGGCGATACCGAGTTGATGAGCGCGCCGGCGTACTACGACCAGTCGCTCAACGCGCCGTCGCTGGACGCCCGCGCGTCGTGTATCAGCGTGATCCAGGACGAACTCGGCCACGGCCACATCGCCTACCGGCTGCTCGAGGACCTGGGTGAAGATCGCGAGGAGCTGATCTACGAGCGCGAGCCCCACGAGTTCCGCAACACGTACGGGTTCGACCAGCACATCGACAACTTCGCCGAGCTGGTCTCCGCACACGGGATGTTCGACCGCGCGGGGATCGTCCTGCTCGGCGACATCCACGAGAATACCTCCTACGCGCCCTGGAAGCGCGCGCTGACGAAGGTCAGCAAGGAAGAGCAGTTCCACCTGCGCCACGGCGAGACGTGGATGCGCCGGCTCGCCAACAACGGCGAGAAGACCAAACGGCAGCTCCAGGAGGCCGTCGACTGGATGTTCCCGATCGGCGTCGAGTGGTTCGGGATGCCCGACGACAAGAAGAAACACGACGACCAGCTCGCGTACCGCATCAAGGGCAAGTCCAACGACGAGCTCCGCCAGGACTGGCTCTCGCGGACGATGCCGCTGATGGACGAGCTGGATCTCGACGTGCCCGCCCACTACGACGAGGACGCCGACGAGTACGTCCTCGAGTACGACTTCCCCGTCGCGTTCGACGCCGAGAACAAGGAGTGGCGCTTCGACGAACCGATCTCGTGGTCCGACACGATCGACCGCTGGCGAAATCGCGGTCCGGCCAACGAGAAGTACGTCGACCTGATCCAGTCCGGTACCGTCGAGGTCGAGGTCTAATGTCCAGCGCACAGCGAAACGGTACCGAACTGACGGCGGTCTCTCGAACCAGCGAGTTCGTCGAGGGACGCCGCGCCGATACGACGCCGTTCGAGCGAGAGCTGTGGGACGTCCTCGACGAGATCCCGGACCCGCACATCCCCGTGAGTCTGGTCGAGATGGCGATGATCTACGACGTCACGGAAGACGACGGCCACGTGACCGTCGAGATGTCGTTTCCCTGTATGGGGTGTCCGGCCTACGACATGATCCACAACGACGTTCGGAGCTGTCTCGCGCTCGTCGACGGCGTCGACGAGGTCGAGGTGGACGTCGTCTGGGATCCCGTCTGGTCGAAGGACATGCTCACGGAATCGGTTCGCGAAAAGATCCGCGAAGCGGGGATCAGCCTATGAAGTACGAAGTGTTCGCACGAATCAACCAGGGTGACGAGACCAAACACATCGGCAACGTCACCGCGGAGAGCGACAGACTGGCGAAGATGTACGCGTACAACACGTTCGACGAGGAGGACTGGGACATGCTCGCGGTCGTCCGACAGGACGACTACCTGCGAGTGAGCAACGACCCGAAACCGACCGCCGGGGTGAGCGCCGGTGAGTGACTGGCCCGAACCGGCGGTCGACTACGTTCAGGCGATCACCGATACGAAACTCGTCCTGGGCCACCGGTACGCCCAGTGGGCGCTCTCGGGACCCACCCTCGAGGACGACATCGGCGGCGCCAGCGCGGCTCAAGAGGAGATCGGTCACGTGCGCCAGCTCGCACGCAAGCTCGAGGCCCAGGGGCGGGACCTCGAGTGGGTCAACGGCCAGCGCGACTCCGACGAGTTCGCCAACGCCGCCTGCCTCGACGCGATCGAGGGCGACTGGACGGAGTACGTCGCCTCGGTCGCGCCCGCGGACCGGGCCGCGTGGTACCTGCTCGACGCGATCGATCGGGACGACCTCGAGGGCCTGATCACGAAGATGGGTGAGGACGAGTACTTCCACCTCGAGTACCACGACGCCCGCCTCGAGACGCTCGCCGAGGAGAATCCCGAGACGGTGCAGGCGACGCTCGAGCGGACGCTTCCGCAGGCGCTCGCGCTCATCGGGCCGGCGGCGTACGACGAGAGCGAGGACCCCCTCTACGAGGCCGGCTTCACCGACCGCCCGGTCTCGGAGATCAGAGCGGCCTTTGCCGACCACTACCGCGAGCTGTTCGCCGACACCGACGTCTCCCTCGAGGGCGTCGACTGGGACGCGCCCGCCGTCGACAACTGGGACGAGACCCGACGCCGGACCGGAACGGACGCGATCTCGACCGAAGACGTCGAACAGCTCCGCGGCGAGCGCAACGCCGAGTTCGCCCTGAGCTGATGATGACCGACCACGCCTCGGAGCCGGAGGTTACGTGTCCGTTCTGCGAGTCGGTCGACACGGAACGGGAGTCGGCGTTCGGGAGCGAGATCTCGAAGACCCAGTACTACTGTAACGGTTGCAACACCGTGTTCGAACGGATCAAGTACGACGGCGACAATCCAGACACCGGAAGATAACAGAGGTCGAAAAGCAGAGGCTAATCGCCCCAGTACTTCCGAGTATATCCAAATATATTCTACAAAACTGGACGAATAGAAACCTTCATGTGGAGGGAGCGTGATTGGGATACTGTATGGAACTCAAAGCGTTCGACGAGTTGGATCTAGAGTACTTCACGACGGAGGTCAACGACCACATCGGGGAACTGCGTCTCGACCGCCCGCCGGCAAACGCACACGACATCGAGGTCCTGCTGGACCTCCAGCGCGCGGTCGAATCGGTGCGCTTCGACGAGGACGTCCGCGCCGTCATCTTCGGAAGCTCGAACGAGAAGTTCTTCTCGACCGGGTTCGACATCCAGGAGCTCCAGGACAAGTCGGGCCGACAGGTCGGCTACGCGAGCCAGACGAGCAAGGAGATCATCATGAAGATGCGAACGACCGACACCATCTTCATCGCCGTCGTCAACGGCCACTGCATGGGCGGCGGCCTCGAGCTCGCACTCGCCTGTGACTTCCGGTACGTCGGCGACGACGAGAGCTACAACGTCGGCATGCCCGAGATCCACCTGGGCATGATCGCGGGCGAGGCCGGCACGCAGCTGCTTCCGCGCTACATCGACCGCTCCGAGGCGCTCCGGATGATGCTCACGGGCGACACGCTCACCCCCCAGGAGGCGACCGGTCGCGGCATCTTCGACGAGATCCACCCGCCGGAGGACGTCGAGGAGCAGGCCCGCGAGTTCGCCGCGCAGATCGTCGAAAAGCCAAGTGTCGCCGTCGGCAACAACAAGCTGGCCGTCAACGAGGGCCTCGAGATGCCGCTCTCGGACGCGCTGGCCCACGAGCGCGAGCTCCAGAACCGCCTGCTGGGCTCCGACGTCGCCGAGGAGGGCGTCGACGCCTTCCTCAACGACCGCGAGCCGGACTTCCTCGGCGTCGAACTCGGCGAGAAGGAGCCGGGCGACGAATAAGACTCGCCTCGAGACCGGGACTCCCGTAGCGTGGATCGAGACGGTCCGCTACGCGCGCCTCGAGTGTCTCTCCCATAGTTCATCCGTATTTTCGCAGACGGTTCTCGTCGAGAAGCGACAGCGACGGAAGACTACGGCGAGAGGGACAGTCCGGACGGATACGAGTCGACAGCGGGTCGGTACCGAGTCCGACCGCGGTCGTCCGTGCTCCGCTCGACGATCCCCAGTTCGGCGAGCCGGGCCAGATGCGCGGCCGCCTCGCCCGCGCCGAACTTCGCGTGGACGCCCTCCATCTCGCCGAACAGCTCGCGGGCGACCGGCCACGGGGTCAGCGACCTTGCGTCGGCCTCGACGATCGTTCGAAACGCCGCCGCGGCCCGGTCCCGGTGGTGGCGTCGCACTTCCGCGATACTCTCGTCGATCGCCACGCTCGTTCCGTGTCCCGGTTCGCCGCGTTCGTGGTCCGCGACGCGCTCGAGCGACGAGAGGTACGCGCCGAGGGGATCCTCGAGCCTGGTGTCGCTCCCGCCGACGTTCGGGGTGTACGTCGGCAGGAGGAGGTCGCCCAGAAGCACCGTTTCGTCGATCCGCAGCGAGACGTGGCCCTTCGTGTGGCCCGGCGTGTGGACGACCTCGAGCCCGGCGACGGCGTCACCGTCGTCCAGTCGGTTCACGGGTGCGGCGTCGGGAAGCGGCGACGGCGCGTCGCGCTCGATCACCGCCCGCCGAACCGACTCCGGGACGCCCCACCGCTCCAGGGTTCGCTCGTCCCGACGGAGACGGCGCGCTCGAGCGTCCGCGTAGTCGCCGATCAAGGGCGCGTCCTCGCGGTGAACGTGGACCGTCGCGTCGGCGCGGTCGGCGATGCGGTGTGCCAGTCCGGCGTGATCGGCGTGCCAGTGCGTGACAACGACGTGCTCGAGGCGATCGAGCCCGAGCGAGTCCTCGGTCCCGCGGCGGAGGTCGCGCCACGCCCGCTCGGACGGCGGTCCGGCGTCGACGAGGACGCCGCGGTTCGGAAGGAGGTACGCGCTGTTGGTCCCCTCCGGCGTGCCGCCGCCGACGGGGATGCGTTCGATCTCAGTCATCGCGTTTCGGACCGATGAGGTCGTCGAGTCCTAAGGCTTCCCATCGCTCCTCGAGGGCATCCTTGACGCTGTCGGAAAACGACGTCTCGAAGGTAACCTGCGGCGCGATGTACTCCTCGTCCCAGTGGGGGTCCCACGTCGCGTTGATGTACAGTCGGGACCCGGTTTCGCCGTCGCGTCGGTAGGTGGGCGTGGCCGCGCTCGGGGCGTTGGGCTCGCTGAAGATCCAGTCGTTTCCGGGGTGGGCTTTCACCCACATGTCGTCGATCGACCGCGCGAGGTTCGCCGGATCGGCGTTCTCGTCGAGCACGAGCACCTTGTCGAACAGGTCCGAGAACGAAAACAGCGTGTTCGCCAGCTGCCACTCGAATCCCGCGTAGAGGATCTCGCTCGAGACGATACAGAGCCCGAGTCGAGCCTCGACGGGCAGGCGGATCCACTCGACGGGCGAGACCCCCCAGTAGCCGTTCACGCGCCGGAAGAGCTGGGCCGCCTCGACGAGGCTCGCGAGGTGGAGGTCGTCGGTCAGGGGGCCCTCGAACGGCGCGAACGCGACGACGGGATCCTCGCGGGTCGCGACGCGATCGACGCTGACGTCGACGGTCGTCGTCTCGCAGGAGAGCTCCCAGGCCGCCGTCCTGTCGCTCGGATCGTCGCCGGTTCCGTCGACCGTCAGTCGACCGTCGATCAGTACGTTCGCCTCCGACGGGACGACCCGCGAGTCGACGGTCGCGAGCGGGACGTCGGCGATCCCCGTCGCCAGCCCGAGGACGTCGGGTACGGTTCGGTCCTGGGTCCACCCCTGGAACGCCGCCACGAGCGGTGCTGCCCCCACGCCGAGGGCGACGCTCGCGTCGGCTCGCTCCCCACACCAGTCGGCGAACGCGCTCGGTACCGCGAGGCGGAGCCGCGTGCTGCGCCGTTCGATCCCCCGGATCGGCGCCCAGCTGGTGTCGCCGTCCCGGGTCGCGATCGCGATCCCGAGCTCGATCAGCGGGCTGCCGTCGTCGGCCGTTGGCAGCCCGAGCCCGTACAGGTCGGTATCGGCAAGCCCCGTCGCCGCGGGCTCCCCGTCGGCCTCGAGGGCGGCCGTCGACGCTCGCGACCGCGAGAGCCGTTCGATCACCGCCTCGTACGAGCAGTCCGAACCGAACTCGAGTGCCTGGGCGATCCGCCGCCAGGGTCGGCGATCGAGGCTGGCTAACTGATCGGGGCCGCCGAAGACGCCGCTGGTAAAGTGCACCTCGCCGGGCGTGTTCTCGAACAGCACCGCGGGACAGTTGTGTCGGGCCGCCTCGGTCGCGATGGACGCGGCCATCCCGTCCCAGTGGACCCGTTCGTCGATCGACACCAGATCGTCGGTTCCCCGCAGCGTCTCGAGATGGTCATCGAGGGCGGTCATCGCTCGGACACCCCGGGGTCGACGAACGGCAGCTTCTCCGGGTCGACGCCGGCGGATTCGAGGATCTGCTGGGCCCGGTACTCGAATTCGATATCGCCGCCGTCCCCGGCCCCGACACCGTCGTCGTCACTGGTCGCGTCGATGTAGGCCTTTGCCGTCTTCGCCTTCGAGGTTCCGGTCTGGACGTCGCCCTTCTCGGTCGGGGTCTGGTAGATGTTCAGGGGCACCTTCGGCATCGTCTCGACGCCGAACTGGTGGAAGTCCTCGTCGGGGTCGGCGTGAAGCGCGAGCGCCTCGAGCACCTGGCGCTGGTCGAGCGGGTCGACGTCGGCATCGACGAAGATGAAGAAGTCGACGTGGAGCATCCCCCAGGTCGTGAAGATGAAGTTCGCGAGTTCGTGGAGGGCGCCGTCGTCGTCGGTCGGCGTCGCGATCGTGTACACCGTTCGCGGCGTCGACTTCCAGGGCGCACAGCGCTCGACCTCGAAGCCGGCGGTGCGAAGGCCGAGCGTCGCGTCGGGGCCGACGCAGCCGACCTCCATGGAGCTCGTCGAGTTCTCGGAGTAGCCGACCCCCGTCCCCTCGACGCAGAACGGAATGATCGGGTCCCGTTGGTGAGTGATCCCCGTGATCCGGAGCAGCGGCATCGACCGCCGCGGGCCGTGGACGTAGCCGAAGTAGTCGCCGAACGGCCCCTCGTCGCGGCGCTCGTTCGGAACGATCTCGCCCTCGACGACGAGTTCGGCCGTCGCCGGCACCTGGAGGTCGTTGGTCTCGCACTCGACGAGCTCGATCGGCTCGCCCTTCAGTCCGCCCGCGTACTCGGCCTCGTCCCGTCCGGTCGGGATCCACATGACGGAAGTGGCCTGGACCGCGGGTTCGGCGCCGACGGCGATCGCGACCGGCATCGGTTCGTCGCGCTGTTCGTACTTGTAGTAGTAGAGGTTCGGCGTCTGCTCGCCCGCGAGCAGGAGGACGCTGGCGGTCTCGCCGTCGTGGATCATCGAGCGATGGTACGACCAGTCGACCCACTCGGAGTCGGGGTCAGGAGCGACGAGCGTGTGCAGGTTCGAGTAGCGACCGCCGTCGCCCGCGTGGATGTACGGCCAGGGAAACTCCAGCAGGTCGACCTCGTCGCCGGTCGCGACGACGTCCTTGCAGGGGGCGTCGGCGGTCGGAACGGTCGTCGGCTCCCTCGGGTCGTTCAACCGCTCGATCACCGCCTCGTAGTACTCCTCGGCGGAGAGATCCGGCGGGAGCCCGAGGCCGAGCGCGATCCGATCCCAGGGGCGCCGCTGGCGACCCCGGTACGGATCGCCGACGAGCCGCGCCCCGTCGACCGACTCGAACAGGGGGATCCCGGCGTCTTCCGTGTTCGCGAGCATCGTGACCGCGCTGGCCTCGAGGTTCCAGGAAACCGGCTCCGAGATCCGGTGGAGGTCGCCCCTGGTCTCGAGGAGCTGGAGGTACTGCCGGAGGCTGTCCGCGGTCATGTGTCGTCGTACAGCTCGTCGGCCAGTTCGCTGCGTTCGGACTGGACCTTGAGATCGATGTACTCGCCGACGAGATCCGGGTACTGCTCCGAGAGGTAGTCGAGCATGATCGTCCGGCTGGCCTCGGAGACCGAGTCGTACTCGCCCGTCTCGGCGAGGTATCGCAGCAGCGTCTTGACCTCCTTCGATCGGGTGTTGATGACCGTCGACTGCTCCTCGACGGCGGCCATCGTCGACTCGAGCAGCTCCCGGTCGACGTCGTCGTCCTCGGTCTCGAGGACGTCGATGTACCACTCCTCCTCGGTGTTCTCGTGGGGCCCTTTGACCACCGTCAGTCGGTCCGGATCCGACAGGTTCTCCGGCTCGCGGTCGATCTTCGCGCGGACGTCGAAGATTTCCTTCGTGCGCTCGTCGCTGACCTGGAGCTGTATCTCCTCCCCCTCCGGGTCGTCCGGTAAGTTGCTTTCGGATGTCATGTATTTCCCTGTCATACCTACTACCACAGAATAGGGGATCCCACCACAAAAACTCTATTCAATGGACCCTTCGGCACGAGACTCTCTCGAGCGACGCGACCGCCGTCGACTGCAGCGCCCGGAACGGAGTTCCTTTCCGGAGCAGTAACGCACATCCGTCCCGGCGCCATCGGCGAGCGTATGAACGGGACCGACGAGGACGCGGTCTTCCTCGAGGACGTTACGGTCGGCGAGACGATTTCGTGCGGCTCGGTGACGGTTACCGAGGAGGAGATCACCGACTTCGCGGAGCGGTTCGATCCGCTGGCGATCCACACGGATCCGTCCGCGGCCGCCGAGAGCAGGTACGACGGGCTCATCGCGAGCGGGTACCACACGCTCTCGCTGTCGGTTCGGTTGCTCGTCGAGGCGGTTCGGAAGGAGCGAGCCGTGATCGCGGGGTTGGGAATCGACGACGTTCGCTGGCGCGAACCCGTCCGCCCCGGCGACACGCTCTCCGTGACGACGACGGTCACGGACGCGCGCGTCTCCGAGAGCGATCCCGGGACCGGGGTCATCGACGAGTCGATCGCGGTGACCAACCAGGACGGCGTCGAGGTGTTGACCCTCGAGAACCACGAACTGCTCGAGCGGCGGTCGCCGTAGCCCGAACGCGACCCGGCCGCGTCCTCGACCCCCCCGCGGCCCGAGACGAGGGTCGCGGTCGTCACGCCGCGGAGCGGTCGTCTCCGACCTCTCCGGCGACGAGTACCGGTCGTTCGGCGCTGAGAATCACGTCCTGGGTGACGCTTCCGAACAGGGCCTTTCCGGTCGGCGAGCGCTTCCGACCGGCGACACAGATCAGCGCCACGTCGTTCTCGGTCGCGTACTCGAGGATCTCCGCAGCGGGATCGCCGCTTCGCTCGCCGAAGGCCGTCTCGAACCCCGCCTCCCCGAGTCGATCCGCCGCGAGTCGCGCGGTCTTGAGCTGGTTGACCGACGCTCCCGAGGGGTTCTCCGAGAACACGTGCAGGATCGTTACCGTCAGCTCGTCGCTCGAGAACGGGAGTCCGACGAGCGTCTCGATCTGGCGTTCGACGTGCGACTCGTCGTCGTCGACGGCGAGCAGTGCGGTTGGCATACCAGCACATACTCGCGAACCGTGAAATAGCTAGGTGATCCCTCGCCGGCCGGGAACGCGAGGACCGGTGTCACCGTCGCTCCAGGAAGGCTCGAACGCCGTCCTCGTGTTCGGGCGTTCCGTACGCCAGCGACTGGGTCAGTAGCTCGTGATCGAGCGCCTCCTGCCAGTACCGCCCCATGTTCTCGTGGATCGCCCGCTTGGTCAGCCCGAGGGTCGCCGTCGGGCGCTCCCGAAGCGTCTCGAGCAGTTCCGCGACCGCCTCGTCGAGCTCGTCGTCCGGGACGGCCCTGTTGACGAGTCCGAGCTCCGCGGCCTCCTCGGCGGAGACGAACTCGGCGGTCAGCGCCAGTCGCTTGGCGTCCCGGAGCCCGATCAGCTGCGGGAGCAGGAAGGTCCCCCCGGTGTCGGGAACGAGCCCGACCCGGACGAACGCGCAGCTGAACGCGGCCGACTCCGCGGCGTAGGCGAAGTCGCTGACCGCAGTGACGGCCAGCCCGGCGCCGACGGCGTCGCCGTTTACCTTCGCGACGATCGGAACGGGCGAGGTGAGCGCGGCCTCGACGACCCGCCCCAGCGTCTCGGTCGTCCGGTCGTAGGATTCCTTGGGCGTCTCCTCGCGTTCGTCCATCGCCTCGAGGTCGCCGCCGGCGCTGAACGCCTCGCCCTCCCCCGTGAGGACGACCGCGTCGTACTCGTTCTCGTCGACGCCCTCGATGGCCGCCGCCAGCTCGCTGGCCTCGTCGGCCGTAAACGAGTTCAGCTGCTCCGGTCGGTCGAAGGTGACCCTCCGCACGCCGTTCTCGTCGTCGATGCGCATACGCTGGCGACAGCGTCGAGTACAATAACGATTCTTATCTTTCGTCCCGACGACCGACCTCGTCGCGGAATACGTCCCGATCCGCGAACCGCCGTTTAATTACCATCTACCCGAGTACTTTCGTGACAGCTCGGCTCTAGAGAGTATCGAGCGCGTATCTCGGTGCGGCGTCGCCGACGGCGACTCGACTCGGCTGAACGGGCCGCGGCGTCGGCTGTGAGACGTAGACGACACCGAAGTGAGAGTCTCCCCTTCTATCGGGGCGTCCGCTACAGCGTTCGCGATCGACGCCCAGGGAGAAAGCACCGATCGGCCCCTCATGGTACCCTCGAGCGCTCTTTCGACCGATACGCGGAGTGCGTTTACCGAATCACTCGATTCTCCTCCGCTCGGACGTATCTGAACTCGTATAACTATACTAGGATGGTAATTCGGACAGGGTCGCCGGCACCGGGCGCTGTCGAGACGGGTGCTCGAAAAACGCCGCGATCGAAACGACTGTCGACGCCTACTCGCGGAGCGCGTCCTCGCGCTCGGTGGCCTCGAGGGTCTCCGTCTCGAGGTCGGTGGCGACGACGGCAGGTTTGTAGGCCCCGCCCTCGAAGAGGTCGTGGTCGCTGACCGAGGACTCGACGAACCGCGTGAATGCGCGGCGGTCGGCGGGCAGTTCGCCGTAGACGACCTCCTCCTCGACGAGGTCGTAGACGGGAATCCGCGGCGTCAGGAGCGTGTTTTCGCCGACGACGCTGTTCTCGCCGACGACGAACCCCGAGGTCACCCGACAGCCCGCACCCAGCGAGACTCCGTCCTCGACGACGACGGGCGCCGACTCGACGGGTTCGAGGACGCCCCCGATCAGCGTGTTCGCGCCGAGTTTGACGTTCTCGCCGATCTGGGCGCAGGAGCCGACCGTGTCACAGGAGTCGACGAGGGTGCCGTCGCCGACGTGGGCGCCGACGTTGACGAAGCTCGGACTCATCATGATGCAGTCCGAGCCGAGGTAGGCGCCACGCCGGATCGTCGTCCCGTCGGGCGTGTTCCGCGTCCCGCGCTCGCCGAGATCCGCCGTCTCGCGCAGCGGGAGGACGTCGTAGTGGTCGACGCCGCCGTACTCGTAGGCCGCGTTCTCCCGCAGGCCGAAGTTCAGCAGGATCCCCCGCTTGACCCACTCGTTGGCCTCCCACTCGCCGCCCGACTTCTCGGCGGCACGGACCTCGCCGTCCTCGAGGGCCTCGAGAAAGGCCTCCAGGGTCGCGAGCTCGTCCTCGCCGGCCGACCCCGTGTCGACCTCGCCGTTTTGCTTGCGATCCCACAGCTCGCCGATCTCGCTCTCGAGCGCGCTCATTCGTCGATCACGTCCGCAAAGTCGTAGTTCCCCGCCTTCCGTCCTGCGATCCAGACCGCGGCGTCGACCGCGCCCGCGGCGAACACGCCGCGGTCTTCGGCCCGGTGGGTCAGGCGGACCTCCTCGTCGTTGCCCGCCAGCAGGATCTCGTGTTCGCCCGTCACGTCGCCCGCCCGGAGCGCGTGGACGCCGATCTCGCCGTCCTCGCGGGGGGCCTCGCCCTCGCGGCCGTGCGTGCGCCCCGCAAAGTCGCCGTTTTCCTCGATCTCGTCGAGCAGCCGGTTCGCGGTGCCACTGGGAGCGTCGCGTTTCCCGTTGTGGTGGGTCTCGACGAGTTCGACGTCGTACCCCGGGAGGTTCCGGACCGCCTGGCCGACGACGTTGACCAGTGCCTGGACCCCACGGGCGAAGTTCGGCGCGTGGAGGACCGGAACCTCGTCGCCGGCCTCCTCGAGGGCCGCGAGCCCGTCGTCGTCGAACCCGGTCGTCCCCGTGACGAAGGCGACGCCGGTCTCGGCGCAGGCCCGGGCGTAGTCTGCGGCCGACTCGGGTCCGGTGAAGTCGATCACGGCGTCGGGTTCGCGCTCCGCGAGCAGCGCGTCGAACCGCGCCGCGGCCTCGAGTTCGACCCCTTCGATGTCCCCGCCGTCGGGGTCGCGGTTGACCGCGAAGGCGACCTCGCAGTCCTCGCGGTCGGCGACGGCGGCGACGACCTCCCGTCCCATCCGCCCCGTCGCCCCGGTGACGCCGATCCCGACCGTCATGGCCCGGCCTCTGCGTCGGCGACCGCCGTCGGCTCGCCCTCGAGCTCGGCGAGGACGTCCTCGAGCATCGCTCGGTTCTCGTCGGTGAGGCGGGTCATCGGCGAGCGCATTCGCGCGGGACCGTAGCCGCGAATCTCCATCGCCTCCTTGACCGGGATCGGGTTGGTCTCGACGAACAGCGCCCGGAACAGCGGGCCGAGTTCGTGGTGCAGTTCGCGGGCTCGCTCGTAGTCGCCCTCGAGGGCGGCGCCGACCATCGCGCAGGTCCGTTCGGGTTCGACGTTCACCGAGACGCTGATCGTGCCAGTGCCGCCGACTGACAGGACGGGCAGGGTGAGCGCGTCGTCGCCCGAGAGGACCGCGAAGTCCTCGTCGCGCGTGCGTTCGACGACCTCGCCGATCTGGCCCAGGTCGCCGCTGGCGGCCTTGTAGCCCGCGATGTTCTCGTGGCTCGCCAGTTCGACGGCTGTGTCGGGTTCGATGTTCTGGCCGGTTCGCGAGGGGACGTTGTAGACGATCTGGGGGAGGTCGACGGCGTCGGCGATCGCCTCGTAGTGCTCGACGAACCCCTGCTGCTCGGGCTTGTTGTAGTACGGCGAGATCAGGAGCAAGCCGTCGGCGCCGGCGTCGGCCGAGCGCTCGGAGAGCTCCAGCGCCTCGCGAGTGTTGTTCGAGCCCGAGCCCGCGATGACGGGCACGTCGTCGACGGCGTCGATCACCGCCTCGACGACCTCGACGTGTTCGTCGTGGGTCAGCGTCGCCGATTCACCCGTCGAGCCGACGGGAACGAGTCCGTCGACGCCCGCCTCCTCGAGTCGCTGGGCGTCAGTTTGCAGTGTTTCGAAGTCGATTCCTTCGTCTTCGTCGAACGGCGTACACATCGCCGGGAAAACGCCGCTGAAGTCGATGTCGGATGTCATGTATCTGGGTTGTGGTGGCTGTGAGTTCGTCGAACGATCCATCGAACCGCACCGAACCGCGCCCGAAACGAGGTCGCTACGCTCGCCACGAGCACACCGTTCAGACGCGTTTTTTCGAGAAGAGAACCGCGCTCGCTCCGCTCACGGAAACCGGGTCGGCGACGCGAGCGGTGCGTGGCATACGCGAAACAGCGACGGGGACGGACTTATTGATTTCGCTCCCTCTCGTATTTGCGAACGCGCGGAGCGGGCGTCGGTTCGGGCGTCTCGAGTCGATCCCGTAGGCCGCGGCGGCTCTTGGGCCGCGACCCCGGCTGCGATTTCCGTGCGCCGTCTGTCGAATCCTCCCGCGAAATTTATACACCGCGACTCCCTAGATCGGGTTATGACAGACTTCGGACTGAAAGTGCGAATGTTCGTCGTCGGCTCGCTGCTGGCGGCGCTGTACCTGTTCGTCGGGGCCGTCGGCCTGGCGTTTCTGGGAACGGGCGCCTGGCCGATCGTCCTGGCGCTGCTGGTGACGTTCCCGTTCGTCCAGTACAAGATCGGCACCTGGAGCGCGACCCGCGGCGCCGAGGAGATGCCCGAGGAGGGGCAGTATGCCGATATTCACCGCATGACCGAGTCGCTCTCCCACGACATGGGGATCAAAAAGCCCAAGCTGATGGTCCAGGGGATGGGCGTGCCCAACGCCTTCGCGACCGGTCGGAAGGGCAACGGCGTCGTCGTCGTCAGCGAGGAGCTCATCCGGCTGCTCGACCACGACGAACTCGAGGGCGTCGTCGCCCACGAGCTGGCCCACATCAAGAACCGCGACGTCCTGATGATGACGCTCGGTAGCTCCGTCGGGATGATGGTCGGCTACGCCGTCTACTTCGTCTACGTGTTCGCCGGCGAGGACAACCCGGGGGGCTTCATCGTTGGCTGGATCCTCTCGATGGTCGCCCAGATGCTCGTCACGGTCCTCGTGATGGCCATCTCGCGGTACCGCGAGTACGTCGCCGACGACGACGCCCGCCAGTACATCGGCAGTGGCGATCCGCTGGCGCGGGCCCTCGAGAAGATCCAGAAGGGCGCCCAGAACCGCGAGTCGACCATCGACGAGGGCCAGGCCGCGCTCTGTATCTTCAACTCCGAGCGCGGGCTGCTCGAGACGGTGTTCGCTACTCACCCGCCGACCGAGAAACGCATCGCGAAGCTGCGCAGCTAACGCTCGACTCGCCCTCTCGGACGGCGTTCGAACCGTCGTCGCCGAACGACGCGACTTTTTAAGGATAGTCGACCCAAGATACTATATGACGGAGATTCACTCGGGACAGCGCGTCGCGGTCCTCGTCGACGCCCAGAACCTCTATCACACCGCACAGAGCCTCCACAGCCGAAACATCGACTACTCGTCGCTGCTCGAGAAGGCTGTCCAGGGCCGCCAGCTCACCCGCGCCATCGCCTACGTGATCCGGGCCGATTCGCCCGAGGAGGAGAGCTTCTTCGAGGCGCTGATCGACATCGGCTTCGAGACGAAGATCAAGGACATCAAGACGTTCGCCGACGGGTCGAAGAAGGCCGACTGGGACGTCGGGATGAGCCTGGACGCGGTGACGCTGGCGAACCACATCGACACGCTCGTGCTCTGTACGGGCGACGGCGACTTCTCGCGGCTCTGTTCGCACCTGCGCCACGAGGGGGTCCGCGTCGAGGTGATGGCCTTCGAGTCCTCGACCGCCGAGGAGCTCATCGCGGAGGCCGACTCGTTTCTCGACCTCGAGTCGCGCCACGAGACGTTCCTGCTCTAGACGCGCTCGTCGCGGGCGATATCGGCGAACAGCGCGCACGTACCGACCACCAGCGCCGACCCCGTCAGCGCGTAGCCGAGGAGGTCGGACTCGAGGACGGCGGGGCCGACGAAGGTCAGGCTGCTCACGGCGAGCAGCGCCAGTCCGAGGCCGACCTGCGTGAGATCCATTCGATCGTCCAGTCGCCAGCGAGCTATATAACGGTCCTGATGACAGTCGCGGCCCGCCGGCTGTCACCGGATCGAGACCGTCGTCGTCGGCAGGTCGAAGGGCTTTCGACCGCCCGCGGCGAACCCGGGCTATGAGCGATCCAGCCGACGGAAACGCGGGCCTGCCGGCGCTGCGGACGATCACCGACTACCAGTTCGGCGCCGGCGCGGGCGCGAGCCTCTTCCCGCCGACGGAGTCGCTGACGGTCAAACGCACCACCTCGGGTCGGCCCCAGCAGGTCCATTGCGCGAACGGCCGCCTCGTCTCGTTCGGGATCGACGGCCGGTTCACCCTGGGAATCGAGGGGGGGCGACGGCTCGACGCCGCGCTCGCCCACCCCGCCTACCGCGTCGTCGTCGACGACGAGAGCGAGCCGTTCGTTCGCGAGGAGAAGAACGTCTTCGCGAAGTTCGTCCTCGAGGCGGGCTCCGAGATCCGCCCGGGCGACGAGGTAGTCGTCGTCCATGAGCGCGGCGAGGTGCTCGCGGTCGGGACGGCCCGACTCGACGGCCCGGCGATGGGTGACTTCGAGACGGGGATGGCGGTGAGCGTCCGCGAGGGCGTTCCCGCGGAGCGCTGACCCTCGGCGACCGTCCGGACTCGAGCGCGGCGATCAGATCGGGTCGTCGGGATCGTGCTCGTCGGCTACTCGAGCGGCCTCGTCGGCGTACCGGTCCCGGAGTTCGGGGTCGTCGACGGCCTCGAGGTTGTCCGGCGAGACGTCCCTGGCCGCGGTGACGCTCCCCGCGTCGACGGCCTGCGCGGCGAGTTCCTTGCGGAAGAGGCGCTGTCCGTCGGGGGTGGCGTACTTGAGGATGATGAGGTCGCGGTTGTTGTATCCGCGCTCGACGAGCCACACGCGAACGTCGTCTCGCTCGGCTGGCATGGGAAGGCAAACGAGCGACGGACGGATACTCGTTGGCCCTGAGGGAGCGACCGCTTCGGATCCCGTCGGGCGCTCTCCGAACGACAAAGTAAAAGGTTGCGGGTGGCGACGTACCGGGTATGTTCGGAGGAGGCGGCGGCATGAACCCGCGCAAGATGGAACAGATGATGGAACAGATGGGGATCGACGTCGAGGACGTCGACGCCGAGGAGGTCGTCATCCGGACCGCGGAGTACGACCTCGTCTTCGACGACGCCGAGGTCACGAAGATGGACGCCCGCGGCCAGGAGACCTACCAGATCGTCGGCTCGCCCGAGGAGGTCGAGTCGGGTGCGGCGGGGGGCCGGGCCGGCGGCCGCGGGGGGGGGGCGGCGGGGGGCGGGCGCCCGCCCCCCGGCGG
>NZ_JAAVUO010000014.1:0-93796 GCF_012163165.1 Natronococcus sp. JC468 | reverse complement strand
CCCCCGGGAGGCCCAGCCCCGCGCCCCCGCCGGGCGCCCGCGACCCCACCCCCCTCGCGATCGTCGAGTCCGACGTCGGCGACGCCCTCGAGACCTCGGAACGCGAGGGCGTCGCCGACGAGGACGCCGAAACGTCGGTCCGCGCGCTCGTTCAACTGACGGACGGCGACGTCGAGACCGGCGACGAGGTCGAACCCGTCTACACGGAGGAGCTGCGCGAACCCGGTGCGGGCATCAGGGAACCCGCCAGCCAGGACTGGGACGGCTACCGGTTCGAACCGGTCTGAGGGTCGTCGTCGCCGGAGTCGTCGGTTTCCTCGCCGGCTGCGTCGTCTCCGTCCCCGTTGCTCTCGTGTTCTTCCGAATACCGATCCTTGAGCGTCTCGAGCTCCGCGTCGACGTCGACGCTCGAGTCCGGCTCGTCGTCAGCCTCCGCGTCGTCGTCCGAGTCCGTTTCGTCGGACTGCTCGATATCGATCCGTATCGGCCCGTCCACGGCGCTTTCGCGTTGCCCGTCGATCGCGTCTCGCAATCGGCCGTCGACCTCGTCGCGGAGTTCGCGGGCCTCGGTAAGGAGCTCTCGAGCGTCCTCGTCGGCGGGCAGCGAGCCGTCGGAAGCCGCCCGCTGGAGCTCCGCCAGGACGGTATCGAGCTGCGAGAGCGTCGTTCGGCGGACCTCGCTCGCGCGCGACCGGGCGCGATCGCCCTCCTCGCCGACCCGATCGCGCATCTCCCGTTCCGTGCGGACGATCTCGAGGCCCCGCTGGAGGGCCTCGAGGGTGCGGACGCTGGACTCCAGCGTCGCCAGCAGCGCCGGGATCGCGACCTCGTCTGCGACCCGGAGTAGCTCGCGGGGGGTCGGCGGTCGCGGCGCCGGAAACCGACGGCCCCGACGGGACGAGCCCTCGAGTTCCGTCCGTAGCTCCTCGATCGTTCGCGCGAGCTCGCGGATCGCCGCGGCGAGTTCCTCGTCGGAGTCGACCATACCCCTCCTACGCGGGCCGGGACCAAAAGCCGGGCGTTCGAACCGCCGTTCGTCCGCGCGGAACCAAGCGCTTTTGCCCGGCTGGCGCCCCTACACTGGTGTGCGAATCGAGAACAGCTTCATCCCCGTTCGCGGCGTCGGCGAAGCCACCGAGCGCCGCCTCTGGGAGAACGGCGTGACCCACTGGAACGAGTTCGACGGCGGCGTCGTCGGCGACACGCTCGCGGATCGGATCGAGCGGTTCATCGACGAGGGGCGGGACCACCTCGAGCGCGGCGACGTCTCGACGTTCGCCGAGGCGCTCCCGGCCGCGAGCCGGTGGCGCCTCTACGAGAACGTCCGCGAGGAGACGGCCTTTCTGGACATCGAGACGACCGGGTTAGACGCCGCCACGAACGACGTGACGACGGTGTCGGTCCACCGCGGCGGCGAGACCGAGACGCTCGTTCGGGGACGCGACCTGACCGCCCGGCGACTTCGCGAGGAGCTCGCGCAGTCGTCCCTGCTGGTCACGTTCAACGGGCAACGCTTCGACGTTCCCTTCCTCGAAACCTGTTACGACCTCGACGTGACGACGCCGCACGTCGATCTCATGTACCCCTGCAAGAAGGTCGGGCTCGACGGCGGGCTGAAGGCGATCGAGCGCGAGCTGGGAATCGGCCGCGAGATGCCCGACCTCAGCGGTCGCGACGCCGTTCGGCTCTGGCGGGAGTACGAGCGCGGCGACGACGCCGCCCTCGAGCGACTCGTCGAGTACAACCGTGCGGATACGGAGAACATGAAACCGCTGCTGGAGCTCGTCGCGGATCGACTCCACGAGTCAGTCTTCGAGGCGGCGTGTTCGGACGGGTGATCCGTTCCCGCGGCGAGCACCGCCGCTTCCCGGCGACGGCACGCGAGAGGATCACACGGGTCCGCTCGGGCTACTCGTTCGTTCGCTCGAGCTCCGAGACGTCGACGTCGCCGCCGCTGGTAACGGTTACGCGGTACCCGCAGTAGACGAACTCGACGCGTCCGCCCGCTCGAGACAGCCCGTTTTCTCGGGGAGCGAACAGCGAGTCGAGCGCCTCGGGATTGATGACGTCGTAGAGGGCGTCGTACTCCGGCGGTTCGATATCGATCGGATCGACGCCCTCTCGCTCGGCAACGGCGGCGATGACCTCGTAGCTCAACGACGTACCGGTAGCTGCGTTCGGGCGATCGACTGAGAGTAGCATCGGCCGGAGTCTTTCTGCCGGCATATATAAATCCACTGTCCTCAGGCCGATATCTGTGGACGCTATCGAGCGTTACACCACGGATAATGCTACTATTGCCCAGATTTATGCATCGGATTCGGACCGAATTTGAGATACTCTCGTTTCCGGAGGAGTCGTCCCGGGACGTACTGATAGCTATCCGTGACGGTTGTGCGACGAACACGTCGGCGACGCCGGACCAAAAGAACGACCGTCCTCCGATCGCGGCGATGCGAATCCCTTCGACTCGAGTTATCGGCGGTCGTCGACGCCCTGGGGCAGGTCATTGCCCTGCAGGGAGACGTCGCTGGAACCGCTGCGGATGTGAACCGACGTGCTGCCGTCGGCCGCGCGCGCGTACGTGTTCCGGATGTCGACGTCGCTGGCGTTGTGGACGATGATCGGGATGTGGCTCGTCTCGAACTCGCTGTCGGTGATCTCGTAGTCGCTCCCGCGAAGCTCGAGCCCGCGCCGACGACTGCCGCCGAGTTGTTCGACGGAGAGACCGTCGAACCGGCAGTTGCTGCGCTCACAGAAGATCGCCGGCTGGACGGGGGAGCCGCTGGCGTCGCCGACGACGTTTACGTCCTCGAGCGTGACCTCGCCCGCGTCGCCGCCGAGGACGCGGAACGCGAAGCCGCCGCCGTCGATATCGACCTCGGAGTTCTCGAAGGTGACGTCGCCGGCGCCGTCGTCGATCCGAACAGCCGTTGACTGCCCGCCGGACTTGACGAGCGTGTTCTCGACGGTGACCGAGTCGACGCCGTCCATGATACGCATCGACTCGCCGTTCGGGTTCGGCGTGTCGACGGTGACGTTCGAGAGCGTGAAGTTCCCCTGATCGAGACGAACCGCGTGCTGTCCCTCCGCGCCCGTCGGATTGTCGTCGACGGCGAGGATCGTCTCGGAGATCGATCCCTCGTTCCCGCTGAGGCGGACCGAGGCGGTCGCGCTGTTCTCGTACCAGCCACCCTCGATATCGATGCGGCCGTTGCCGCCGGAGGCGTACAGCCCGTTGTCCGGGAATCCGCCGAGCACGCACTCCTTAAACGTAATGTGGCCCCGGTGGTTGCCGTTGAGAATGATCCCGGTTGCACCGCGCCAGCGGCCGCCGTTGGGCGTTTCGTCGACGTGCTCTCCGCCGTCGAACGCCTGGAAGCAGTCGACGAGGCCGACGCCGTCGGAGTCGGTGATGTTGAACAGGGCCGGGCCCCAGGTTCCGCTGTCGTGAACGCCGTGGACGAAGACGTTTCGAACGACGAGCTCGTCGCTCACTTCGGCGCTGATGACGCGAATCCCCGTGTTCGCGGCGGTCTGATCGACGTCGAACCCCTCGAACCAGAGGGATCCACCCGGGGATCCGCTCGTTCCCAGACGGAACAGTCGGTACTGCGGTCCGTCGAACGAGCCGTAGTTCGCGGGGACGAGCGTCGCGCCGTCACCGACGATACCGACGTTGTCGAACCCGGTAAACCGCACCTGGGAGTCCATGTAGTACTCCCCCTCCGGGAACCGCAGCAGCGTGTCGTCCGCGATGTTCTGCTGTACGACGGAGGTGATCGACTCGTTCCCGTTCGGGTCCGCACCCGCCTCGACCATATCGACGACGTTGCTGTAGTCGTCTTCGCTCGCGCTCGCGTCCGTGGACCCGGACGTCATCCCGGCGACCGAAAGCGTTCCGAGACCAGCAAGGCATCCTTTCAGATACGACCGTCTACCTGTCAGCCATCTACCAGAGTCGTTCGACATTACGACTTTCCGTAGAAACGGATCGGTTATACATATACTCGAAGTAATTTGAGATGAAAGGATATCAGTTCACGAACGGCGCGATTCAACTGTTTTCCGGCCGAAGTGGGGGCCGTTACCCCGTACTGGCGGTTCGATTTAGCGCAGAAATAACGCCGTCACCGCCGACGAGTACCAAAATAGAACAGTTTCACGCGGACCCGCCCGTAGAACTTATACGTCCCGCGATGTTGTGCTGGCTGCAACAGAACACTACGGAATTTTCACCCGGTTCAGCGGATCGATTTCGGAACTATATCCGGCTGTCGTCGAATTAGCCCGCGATGAAGCGCAACGCCGACCGGCGCACCAATCGAAACGGATCGACCCACCCGCCGCTCGTGACCACTCGAGCCGACTGAAAGTTCGTGTCGGCGGTACGACGACTGCTCCGGCCCGCTCGTCTCTGGGAGCTGATCTACTACGAAAAGTGAGAGGAACGGCGATCCGCGTCCGCCCGGCAAGCCAGGGGTGGGATTCGAACGACGGTCACGGCGAGGCCGTTCTCTCCTTCAAACCCACGCGACTGTCCGTCGCTCGCGGGAGTGCTCGCGACGCCAAGCCAGGGGTGGGATTCGAACCCACGAAGTCTCGATTACAAGTCGAGTGCATGAACCGCCCATGCTCCCCTGGCCCAGGGGAGAGTTACCCGTCCTCCTTTGAGTGTGTATCGTTTTCCGATCGGTCCTCGAGCGATCGTCGCATCGACACCCGGTAGGGTTCGTACTCGCACCCTCGGTAGAACCGTCTGGCCGCCTCGTTGTCCGACAGCACCTCGAGCACGACGACCGCCGCGCCCCGGTCGGCGAGGGCGTCCTCGGCGGCCTCGAGCAGCGCCGTTCCGACGCCATGCCCGCGGGCGGCGGGCTCGACGTACACGTTTGAGATCAGCCCGCGGGTCGCCTCGAGCTCGAGGGCGCCCCGCTCGAGCGAGAACGAGACGAAACCGACGATCGAGTCCTCGAGGCGGGCGACGAGTAGGCCGTCGGTGTGGAGATGGCCGGCGAGCAGTTCCCGCATCGTCTCCCGGTTTTCCGCGGCGCGAACCGAGGAGCCATGGGTACGCTGACCGCGAGCGAGCCGGACCCACAGCTCGGTGATCGCCGGGAGATCCGCCTGGGTCGCCGGCTCGACGACCGGTGTCTCCGGAGGCATTGTCGACGGGTCGGCGACAGGGTCAGAAAGGGTTTGCTATCACACCGAGCGACAGTCCGAACAGACCAACCGCCCGTTGGCGTCCCACAGCGAATCCGCGAGCGAACCGCAGGCCTCGCAGACCCCCTGCGTCGAGAACTCGTCGCCGCCGTTGGGCAACGGTTCGGCGTCGAGGTCCTCGCCCGGACCGGGGCTTCTGGACTGGTCGATCGGTCGGTCGGTTTCGAGTGGCGGTTCGACGGTTCCGCTCGTCGCGCCCTGGAAGGAGCCGGCCGCCGCGATGACGTCGCGCTGGGTGAGCACGCCGACGATCCCGTCGTCGCTTTCGACGACCAGGTTTCGAATGTTCTGTCGTCCCATCGTCGTCGCGGCGTCGGCCAGGGACCACCCCGCGCCGACGGTGATCACCGGACTGGTCATCACCTCGCCGACGGTCGTGTCGGCGGGATCGCCCTCCTCGGCGACGAGTCCGAGTACGTCCCATTCGGTCATGATGCCGACCGGTTCCGAGCCGCGAACGACCAGGACACAGCCCGCCCGCTCCTCGCGCATCAGGCGGACGGTCTCCAGGACGGAATCCGACTCGCTGACGCCGACGTATTCGGTCGTCAGGACCTCCCTGACGGACAGTTCCTGTTCCATATGTGTACACATCCCTCGGACCGGCTAAAAACTATCTCCGGCACGGTTAAGTGAACGCGTGACAAACGTACGTGATTCGAGAGCGGTCGTCGAGATTCGGCGATCGAGCCCGCTCGAGCCGTTACCAGTCGAGTTCGACCCTGGTCCCGTTCGCCCGACAGCCCTCGAGTGCGTGTTTGGCGGCCATGCCCGCCTCGTGGGCGACGTCGCCGCGTCCGACCCCGACCTGGAGCTCGACGTCGGCCTCGTCCTCGACGTGGTGGATCGCCTCCTCGTAGGCGTCGGCCTCGAGGTCGGGACAGACGACGATGACGTTGTCGCCGCCAACGAAGAAGGCGAGGCTGTCGTGGGCCCGTCGCATGTATCGCATGAGCGAGGCGTAGCCCTGTTCGATCTCGATGAACGTATCGAAGGCGTTGAGTTCGTCGGTGTACTCGCCCGTCGCGTCGATGACGTCGAAGTGAGCGATCTGGACATCGCCGTCGGTACGGTGGGCGTCGTCGATGGTTCGTCCCTCGAGACACTCCCGACGGTTCTTGTCCTGTGCGCTGCCGGCCTCCTGGAGCAGCGTGGTCGCGTCCGAGAGCGCTTGCGCCGGCGTCCGTCCGGTCGCGACGCCGAGGCTGAGCGTGACGGGATAGCGGTTGTCGACGGATTCCTGGAGCAGCGCGTGATCCTCGAGCGAGAGTCCGTTCGTGACGGCGATGATGTTGTCGAAGCGGGTGAAGAAGACGTAGCCGTCGCGGGTGCCGACAAACTGGGAGACGTCGGCGTACAGCCGCGACTGCAGCGTCTGGAGGTCCGCTTCCCGCCGCGGCTCGGGCGTTACGGTCCACGGCCCGTAGTTGTCGATCTGGAGGAGCGTAACCTGCGTGTTCGTCACGGTACCCGAAGGTTTCGAACGGCGTCGTATAAGTGGTACGTAATCCAGATCCGTGACGCCGCTCAGGCGTGTTTCTTCTCGGGGTCGGCGCCCTGGGGGTGGTACTCCCAGAACTCGCCGGCTCGCATCGCGGCGCCGACGGCCTTGTGCATGTCGACCATCGTCTCGAACTCCGTTTCGTCGACGTACTCGAAGATCTCCCGCATCGGGACGACGCGTTTGTAGTTGATCCGGATCGGGTCGTCGCCGTGCTCGGCGACGAACTCGTCGCGGTCGAGCGGGAAGTCCTCGTCCTCGTCGACCTTGTCGGCGATGATCCGCATGTCGAACTTTCGCATTCCCTCGCTGCCTCGCTCCCCGTCGGGGTCGAATGGCCAGTCCATACTCCGAGGTGTGTGTGGGGACCGCAAAAGGATTACTCTCCGCTCCGATCTCGCCGCGAGACGGTTCGGCGGGCGATGCCTACCTGCCGTCGATCAGTCGTCGGCGGCCGTTCCGGCGTCGGTGCGCTCGGGCTCGTCGTCCTCGAGCAGTTCCTCGCGGTGTTCGTCGAGCAGCGGCGCCCGTCCGCCGGGCTCGGGCGGGGTCTCGGTCATCTTGATCGGCGAGCCCGCGATCTCGACGGTTCCGTCGGCACCGGGCTGTTCGACGGGAACGAGCATCTCCCTGTCGCGGACGTGGGGATCGTCGAAGATCTCGTCGGTACTCTGGACGGGAGCGACCGGCACCCGTCCCTCGAGGGTGTCAACGAGCGTCTCCGTCTCCATCTCCCCGGCCCACGCGGCGATCTCCTCGCGCAACCGTTCGCGGTGCTCGAGGCGGTCGGCTGCTTCGGGGTACTCCGCGGCCAGGTCGGGTCGGTCCATCGCCTCGCAGACCTCCCGCCAGTGGTTGGTGCCGAAGGCGGCGACCACGGCGTACCCATCGGCGGTCTCGAAGGCGTCGTAGGGAAACAGCGTCGGGTGGGAGTTCCCGCGGCGGGAGGGCGCCTCCCCGGTGTAGGAGTGCTGGTAGATGGCGCGCTCGGTCATGCTGAGCATCGCGTCGTACATCGCGGTGTCGACGTACTGGCCCTCGCCGGTCTGTTCGCGGTGGTTGACCGCGGCGAGGATGCCGATGCAGTTCAGCGTCGCCGTAAAGAGGTCGCCGATTCCGGGGCCGACCTTCGTCGGGGGACCGTCCTCGTGACCGGTGATCTCCATCACGCCGCCAAGCGCCTGCGCGATGAGGTCGAAGGAGGGTTGGCCCTGACGGTGGGTCTCGCCCGTGCGCGGGTCGCCGAACCCGCGGATCGAGGAGTAGATCAGCTCCGGATTGTACTCGGTGAGGGTCTCGTAGCCCAGATCGTACTTCTCCATCGTCCCCGAGCGGTAGTTCTCGACGACGACGTCGGCCTCCTCGACCAGCGAGCGGAAGTCCTCGCGGTCGGACTCGTCGTTGAAATCGAGCTCGAGGCTGCGCTTGCCGCGGTTGACGCTCTGGAAGTAGCCGCCGTAGGCCTCGTCGTCGGCGTCCTCGAGGAAGGGCGGGTTCGACCTGATCAGGTCGCCGCCGGGACGTTCGATCTTCACGACGTCGGCGCCCATGTCCGCGAGCAGCATCGTACAGTACGGGCCGGCCAGCACCTGCGTCAGATCGATCACGCGCAAATTCGACAGTGCGCCCATGGAGGCGAGTGTTCGGGACAGGCGCAAAAACCTTTGCAATAGATCATGAAGGTGTGGTTGTCTCTCAAGGGGGTGGTGTTAGGCTGTTTAAGGAGTATTATCATGATCAACCATTAACTTTATACGGGTATTCCTCATGGTTCTGGATACGATGTCCCGAACGGTCGTCCTCGGCGTGATCGGCTCCGACGCCCACGTCGTTGGCATTACGATCCTCGAGCAGGCCCTGAGCGCAGCTGGCTTCGACGTCGTCAACCTCGGCGTCCAGACCTCCCAGGAGGAGTTCGCGGAGGCAGCGGTAGCCCACTCGGCGGAGGCTGTACTCGTCTCCTCGCTCTACGGTCACGCCGAGCAGGACTGCCAGGGGTTCCACGAGGTCCTCGAGGAGGCCGACGTCGACGCGATGACCTACATCGGCGGCAACCTCGCCGTCGGGCAGGACGATTTCGAGCAGACCCGAGAGACCTTCGAGGAACTCGGGTTCGATCGGGTCTTCGACTCCGAGACCGACCCCGAGGAGGCCATCGCCGCCCTCGAGCGCGACCTCCACGTGACCACCTCCGAATCCGATCAGGTCACCGTTACGTCATAGTCCACACTCGATGATACGCGACGAACGCATTCCGTCCGACGAGCTACGGCGCATCGACGACGAGATTCGGTCCGACTGGTCCACCGGTGAGGACGTCGACTTCGAGGAGGCGATCGCCTACCACGAGTCGCTGCCGGCGAGCAAACGCTTCGCCGACGTACTCGAATCCGCGGACAACCCCCTCCTGCAGCCGCGCGCTGGTGTCCCGCGGCTCGACGACCAGATCGAGCTGCTGGAGTACCTCCAGGACGACGGGAAGGCAGATCTGCTCCCGACGACGATCGACTCCTACACGCGCGACAACGAGTACGGAAAGGCCCAGGAGGGCCTCGAGAAGGCCCGCGAGACCGGCGAGGACACCCTCAACGGCTTCCCCGCGGTCAACCACGGGATCGAGGGCTGTCGCGAGCTGATCGAGGCCCTCGACGCTCCGATCGAGGTCCGCCACGGCACCCCCGACGCCCGCCTGCTGGCGGCGATCACCTTCGCGGGCGGATTCCAGAGCTTCGAGGGCGGCCCGATATCCTACAACATCCCCTACACGAAGCGCCACGGACTCGAGGAGACCATCGAGAAGTGGCAGTTCGTGGATCGACTGGCGGGCGCCTACACCGAACGCGGCGTGCGGATCAACCGCGAGCCGTTCGGCCCGTTGACGGGAACCCTCGTTCCCCCGTCGATCGCGATCGCGATCATGATCGTCGAGGGCCAGCTCGCCGCCACCCAGGGGGTGCGCTCGATCACGCTGGGGTACGGACAGGTCGGCAACGTCGTCCAGGACGTCGCCGCCCTGAACGCCCTCCAGAAGCTCGGCGACGAGTACCTCCCCGACGAGGTGTGCGTGACGACGGTCTTCCACGAGTGGATGGGCGGGTTCCCGCCCGACGAGGCCCGCGCCAACGGCGTCATCAGCCTCGGCGGGATGACCGCCGCCATCGCACAGCCGGACAAGGTTATCACGAAATCGCCCCAGGAGTTCCAGGGCGTGCCGACGAAGGAGGCAAACGCCTCCGGACTCCGCACGACGCGACAGGTCATCGACATGGCGATCGAGCAAAACATCGACATCGACGGTATCGCGGAGGAACAGGAGCTGATCGAACGGGAGACCCGGTGTCTCATGGACACGATCTTCGCCCACGGCGACGGCGACGTCGTTCGGGGAACGATCGAGGCCTTCGACTCGGGGGCGCTCGACGTCCCCTTCGCCCCGAGCGACAGCGCGAAGGGCGCGGTGTTGCCCGCACGCGACGACGACGGTCGCGTGCGGATCTTCGAGTGGGCCGACCTCGAGATGGACGACGACATCAAGGAGATCCACAAGGCCCGGCTCTCCCAGCGGGCCGACACCGAGGGCCGCGAGGAGTCGTTCCGGATGGTCGCCGACGACGTCGACGCGATCAGCGACGGGAAACTCATCGGCCGCCCGCAGGGAAAGGGAGGTGTCGGCAGTGCGGATTGAGGCGATCCACGCCACGCCGGGCTACAGCGGGTTCTTCTTCGACGACCAGCGCGCGATCAAGGAGGGCGCCAGACAGGACGGCTTTACCTACGACGGCGACCCCGTCACCGAGGGATTCGACGAGATCCGCCAGGCCGGCGAGACGCTGATCGTCGACGTCGAACTCGAGGACGGCAGCGTCCACCGCGGCGACTGCGCGGCGGTCCAGTACTCGGGCGCGGGCGGACGCGATCCGCTGTTCCGCGCCGAGGAGTACGCCCCCGTCGTCGAGGGTCCCGTCGCCGAGGAGCTGATCGGTCGGGAGGCGAGCGATTTCCTCGCGAACGCCGACCTGCTCGAGAACGGCGAGTTCGAGGGCAGCCGGCTCCACACGGCGATCCGCTACGGCGTCTCCCAGGCGCTGCTTGCCGCGGCCGCCCACGATTCGGGAACGACTCGAACCGACGTCCTCGCGGACGAGCTCGGCACGGAGCCGGCGACCGAACCCGTTCCCGTTTTCGGACAGTCCGGCGACAACCGCTACGTCAACACCGAGAAGATGTTCGTCAAGGGCGTCCCCGTCCTGCCCCACGGCCTCATAAATAGCGTCGAGAAGATCGGCGAGGACGGCGAGACCCTGCTCGAGTACGTCGACTGGCTCACTCGGCGCTCGCAGGAACTCGGCCCCGACGGCTACGACCCCCGGTTCCACATCGATGTCTACGGCATGATCGGCGAGGTCTTCGGCGCCTCCTACGACCGCGACGAAGTGGTCGACTACTTCCGGGCGCTCGAGGACGCCGCGGCGCCGTTCCCGATCCAGATCGAGGGACCGATGGACGTCGGCGACCGCGAAGCACAGATCGAGGCGATGGTCGAACTCCGCGAGGGACTGGCCGACGCCGGCGTCGGCGTCGACGTCGTCGCCGACGAGTGGTGTAACACCTTCGAGGACGTGCGGGCGTTCGTCGATCGGGGCGCGGCCGACGTCGTCCAGATCAAGACGCCCGACCTCGGCGGGATCCACCGCAGCGGCCAGGCGGTGCGGTACTGCGAGGGAACCGACACCCGCGCCTACCTGGGCGGCACCTGCAACGAAACCGAAACCTCCGCACGCGCCTGCGCACACGTCGCGCTCGCGACCGACGCCGCGCAGGTGTTGGCAAAGCCCGGCATGGGGTTCGACGAGGGCTACATGATCGTGGAAAACGAGATGCGACGAACCGTCAACAGACGGAACAGAGACCGACGACGGACGAACACCGACGAGGTGGCCGCAGATGACTAGGGAGTCACAAGGCGACTCCGGAACGGAGAGCGGCAAGCGAAGCGAGCCGCGATCGATCGACTGGACCGACACCGAGACGTTCTCGCGCGCGCTCGAGCGCGCCGATACCCGCGAGAAAGGCAACTACTTCGAGGCCTTCGCGGAGGGCGACCTGATCGAGCACGATCCGGGACTCACGCTCACGCGGTGGGGCAACGAGGCGTGGATGAGCCAGACGCTAAACCACGACCCGGCCTACTGGCGGACCGACGCCGCCCGTGAGCGGGGGTTCGACGAGCCCCCGATCCACCCCGACTACCTCACCGCCGCCACGCTGGGAATCACCGTCGAGGATCTGAGCGAGAAGGGCGGCTACTTCCTCGGGCGTACCGACGTTCGGTTCCCCGGTGCCCCCGTCTACGCCGGCGCCGAACTGCGCGTCGAGAGCGAGGTCGTCAGCACGGCGACCTCGAGCTCCCGGCCCGAGTACGGGATCGTCACCTGGCGCACTCGAGGCAGGGACGCCGAGACCGACGAGGTCCTATGCTCCTACGAGCGGACGAACATGATCCCGCGCCGGGAGCCGGTGGCGACCGACGGCGGGAGCAGCGGTGCTGCGGCCGCGGAGGAGCCCGACGGCGACGAGCCCGCACTCCCGGACGAGTTCGTCACTCCCGAGGGCGGTTCCTTCGAGGACTTCCGTGAGGCCCTCGAGCGCGCCGACGATCGCGACGCCGCGGTCGCCTACCGCCACGAGCGCGGTCGCACGCAGGACGACACGACCGTCGCGGGGCTGCCGCTGGCGACGCTGAACACCGCCAAACAGCACCATAACGCCGACGTCATGGCCGACTCGCCGTCGGGCGACATCGTCACCTACGGCGACGTCACCCGATCGACGGCGCTGGGCCACGCTCGCTCCGACGAGGACACCTACCGCGAGGTGGGCTTCGACGACGAGAAGTTCCACACGTTCGTCACGCCCGGTGATACCGTCTACGCGTTCACCCGCGTGCTCGAGGCCGAGGATACCGGCCAAGAGGCTGGGGCCGTCCGCTTCGAACACATCGCGTTCAATCAGGACGACGAACCGGTCTACTCCGGCACCCGCACCGCGGAGATCCGCAAGCGCTCGAGTTGAACCGTCCGCCGACTACCGTTCCCGGTCGCAACAGACACATCCACACACCCATGACCGACGATACCGAGATCCGACTCTGTCGCACGTTCCAGACCGCACCCGCCGCCGTCCCCAAGGAGGAGACGGCGAAGTACCTCGTCTCCGCCCTCGAGGCGGAGGGGTTCCAGGCGCCCGACTGGCTGGTGCCCGATCTGGAGGACGGCACCGCACCCGACATGAAAGCTGAGGGGCTCGAGAACACGATCGATCGCGTGCCCGAGCACGAGTTCCCCGGCGAGATCCACCCCCGCGTCGAGTGGGCCTACGACGACGGCGAGTATCGGGAGAAGGGCCGCGAGCAGATCGACCGCCTGGTCGCCGAGCTCGGCGACGAGATCGACGGCATGGTCGTCCCGAAGGTCGGTCGCCTCGAGGACGTCGAACGGGCCGCCGGCGTCGTCGCCGAAGCCGAACGCGAGCACGGCTACTCCGACGGCTCGATCGACCTCTCGATCATCGTCGAGACGGGGCGGGCCCGCTCGGACCTGCGCGAGATCGCGAAGTTCGGCGCCGACTCCCGGCTCACCGCCATGATCTTCGGGCCCGTCGACTACGCGGCCGAACTCGGCGGTCGCGACCTCGGCGAGGGGATGCCCCGCTGGGACGGCCTGCTCGAGGCGCTGTCGAACGAGGCCAGCGCGGGCGGGCTGCTCGCGATCGGCGGCCCCTTCGACGACCTGTTCAAGGAACGGGCCGGGCTGACCTACTACAACGCCGAGGCCTACGCCGACCAGGTCGAACGCGAGGCCCAGTTGGGTCTGGACGGCTCCTGGTCGCTGTACCCCAAGCAGACGATCCAGGCCAACACGATCCACATGCCCACGCCCGAGGAACTCGAGCGCGACGTCCACAAGATCGAGCGGTTCAACGAGGCCAAACGCGAGGGCACCGGCGCCGTGACGATCGACGGGCAGATGGTCGACGAGGCGACGTTCAAGAACTTCCGGAACACCGTGCGAACGGTGCGGGCGATCCACGACCGCCGCCCCGACCAGACCGCCGAGCGCTACGACGACGAGCTGCTGGAGCGGGCGCTCGAGCTCGAGCTCTCCTACCGGTAGCAGCCGGTTCGTCGTCCAGATTTTCGTCGGACGTTCAGCTCGAGCGGAGGGGATCGTAGCGAGTGGCAACTCGAGGGCCGTTCTTCGGTGTTCGGTACTGGATCCTGTTCCCGAGGTCGACCCCGGTCATTTACCCTCCGTCTCGAGCGAGTCCGGTTTCCCACAAGACACACATACATTCACTCGTTCTTACCGTTCTATGCCCCCATCCGTGGTAAATAGCGACACCATGTGCAGCCCGAACGATTTCCGTTCCGCCGTCCTCCCTCGAGACGGGTTGGCATGACGGACTCGAGAAGGGCGGCAGGCAACATCCAGTGGGGGTGGCGGTGTCCGCGGTGCGACACGGACGTTGCGGTTGCACGGAACCCACAGACGGGGACGTTCAGCTGGGAGTGCGAGGAGCCGGACTGTGTCGCGGTCGGATTCGGGTTCCGCTCGCGGCGCCGCGCCCGGCTCGGCGTGCTCGAGTACCGCGAGCGCTATCGGAGCGTCTACCGCTAACCACGGTCAGACTACGGGCCGCCACGGGGCGCCCCAAAGACACTTGACGTGCTGTCTGAAATTCGGAACTAATGACCGACGAGGACGTCCTCCTTCGGCTGAACCCATCATCGGACTTCTGGTCGTCATCCTCGGGATTCAGCTGTTCACTATCTTCCCGTTCGGAGTCCTGCCGTTCGTAATCGCGCTGGCGATCCTGTTCGCGCCGGGGCTGCTCTTGCTGTTGCGCCACTCCGAATCGGCGTCCTCGGTGCGATGAGTCGGACGACGCACCCGGTCCGTCTATATCGACGTCCTCGCTAGGTTCGTCGATCTCAGGATAACGCGGTGGGGATGAGATTTGAACTACGCGAAGATGGTCCTGCTCGCTCACTTCGTTCGCTGTGCGGGCTGCGTCTTCTCTCGTTCAAATCCCACCGTTTCGCTTTTCGGCTCACGTGCTCCTCGCGAGGCTCGTCGCAGTTGTTCGCCGAAAAACGGTGGGGATGGGATTTGAACCCATGAGGCTTGACAGCCACCTGCTCTCAAGGCAGGCGCGTTAGGCCGCTCTGCCACCCCACCTCACTCACTCCTTCTCTACCCGCTCAAAAAGGGTTATCGGTCTACTCGCGTTCGATCCGCCCTCCCTCGCCGACGCGCAGCCCCAGGTCGTCGGCGATCGCCGTCGTCGTCGCCCCCTGAGAGCGGTCGGCGACCGCTCGAGCCCGGCCGCCCGCGATCGTCGCGCACAGTCCGGATTCGATCGCGATCGTCGGCACCGCCGGGGCGAATCCGACGTCGAGCCCGTCCGCGTCGGCCCGCTCGGCGAGGGTCGTCAGTTCGGGGACCGCGTGGGCGTCCGCGAAGTCGATCGGTTCCGAAAAGCCCGCGAAGTAGGTTCGGCCGCCCGAGGACGGCCCGAGGACGACGTCGTGGCGCCGCAGCGACATCGCCGCGCCGTCGATCTCGGTGCGGACGACCAGCGGCGCCGTCGGCTCGAGGACCCCGACGCTGGTGGCCTCTTCCCGCTCGAGGAGGTGCGTGACCGTGTTCCCGATCCGGGCCGAACGGGTCGAGCCGACCTGGCGTTCGAATCGGACGTCCTCGAGGTCGCCGAGCGCGGCGGTGGCCAGCTCGCGGGCCTCAGCCTCGGGATCGGCCGCAATCGAGTCGGGGAGGGTGTCCTCGTCGCGGTAGTTCACGAGCAGGTCGCCGCCGCTCGCCGCGACGGCGCGGACGACGTCGACGACGCTCGCCTCGTAGAGCTCGCGGACCTCGGCCTCGGTCAGGACGGTTCGGTCGGCGAGCGACGACAGGACGAGCCCCTCGCGGGGCGGGTCGACGGGGACGACGACGATCATACGCGATCCTCGGTCGCGCCCGACCTTGAACGCGGCGGCTCCCGCTCGAGTCGTCGCGCCGCCGGCGTAGAACTATGTGGACCGGGGCCAGTGTACCGGTATGGACTCGCGTTCGAGCGCCGGACTGGTCGGAACGCTCGCGGTCGCACTGGTCGTCGGAATCGGCGTCGGCGGTTTCCTCGCCGGCTACGTCGTCGGCTCGCCCGGCGAGTGGCTCGCGCCGACCGTCGGCTCGCTGGCCGTGGCGGTCGCCGTCGTCGGCGCGCTGGCTTTCGTCGGCGCGCGGTCGGCGCGGACGCTGCGAAACCCGTACTGGTAGTCGAACTACCGGCTCCGTCGCCCCTTCGTCTGCCTGTAGTCGGAGGCCATCAGCTCCGCGAAGCGCTCGAGCCACGCCTGGGTCTGCTCGTCAGTCTGCTCGCGGGGGTCGATCATCGGCGCGAGCTCGAACCCGCGTCCGCGGATCGTCGTCGCGTGGTCGGCCTCGAGGTCGAGCTCCTCGACGGGCGTCGTCGTGTACTCGACGCCGATCTCGGCGAGGGCGCGCTCGCCGACGGGGACGATGATCTCGGGGTTGATCATCCGGATCTCGGCGTTGAGGTAGGGTTCGCAGTTGCCGATCTCCTCGTCCGTCGGCTTTCGGTCGGGGTCGCGACACCTGGTAAGGTTCGTCAGGTAGACGTTCTCGAGCTCGGGGCGATCGTCGGGCGAGGTCGCGTCGCAGAGGCCCAGTCGCTCGAGGAGTCGTCGCAGAGACGTGCCGTCGCCACTTTCCTCGGAGTCGTCGGCGAGAAACGGCACGCCGACCTCGTCGGCCCTGGCCGTCGGTCGCTCGCCGACGAACAGGAAGTCGGCGCCGACGTCGCCGTAGCCGTGGACGACCTGTGTGCGCGTCTCGCACAGCGCCGGGCAGTTCCGACAGTCCTCGTCCATT
Source organism: Natronococcus sp. JC468 (assembly GCF_012163165.1). Taxonomy (NCBI): domain Archaea; kingdom Methanobacteriati; phylum Methanobacteriota; class Halobacteria; order Halobacteriales; family Natrialbaceae; genus Natronococcus; species Natronococcus sp. JC468. The sequence continues at coordinate 77,119 of NZ_JAAVUO010000014.1, read as the reverse complement.
CCGTACGGGTTCGAGCGGGTTCGCTGATTCGCGTCCACGGTGGAGTCTCGGTGCAGGGAACCAAAAGCGACGCGCCTGGTCGTCGGACGAAGCGCTCGCTCGCGGACCCCGGCGGAGCGGACGCGAGTCGATCGAACGCCGGACACAGCTATGGTCGAGGGCCACCGATCGGTGAGTGACGGATGATCCTGGAAGAGTCCACGGAGGTGGAGGCGTCGCCTCGAGAGGTGTTCCACTTCTTCGAGACGATGGCGGAGAATTACGAACGGTGGCACCCCGACCACATCGAATTTCGGTGGGTCGACGCGGACGGGCTCGTAAGCGACGGAGAAGCCTACTTCGAGGAGCGAATCGCGGGGAAACACCAACAGAAGACGGTTCGGTTCACGAACGTGGACCCCGATCGGTACATCGAGTTCAAACCGACGTCGCGGCTGGTCGGCCTTCTCATGCCGCATATCAGTTTCACCATCGATCCTCGTCCGACCGGCTGCGAACTCACGCAGCGAATCGAGGTACGAACGGGACCGATCGGCGCGCGGCTCAACCGACGGGAGTTCGACGCCGTCCGGGTGCACATGCGAGAGGAGGGCGAGAATCTACGCCGCATTCTGGAGGCGGAGTAGAGCAAACGGTCCGAGACGCGTCCCTCCAAAGGGTGTCGACAGACGTCGGAAAGGGCGTGTCCGCTAGAACGGCCAGCCGGTTTCGGCGACTTTCGAGAGTCGGACCCTTCAGCGACCCAGCCCGCCGCGTTCCGTGACCTCGAGGATGAACTTCACGTTGCGAACGATCTCCTCGGGCGAGGTGTCCTCGCTCTCGTCGTAGAGGTCGCTGGTCCGGTAGAGGATGTTCGCGAGCTGTTTGCGCTCGCTGCTCTCGCCGCGGATCTCGTCGGCGATCTCGCGGAGCGCGGCGACCCGTTCGGGGTCGGGTTCGAACTCGTCGTCGGTCATCGGTTCGGCGCGTGTGACTCCCGCTCGGACGACTGCGAGACGGCGCGCCGGTGGACGATTCCCGTGTTGTTCGCGACGTTCTCGGTGATCGTCCGGAACGCGTCCCCGGTCTCGCCGTCGTCCGAGACGACGGTCGGCTCCCCGCCGTCGCCGCCCTCGCGGACGGTCGGGTCGAGCGGGATCGACCCCAAAAAGGGCATGTTGTGGGTCTCGGCGAACTCCTCGCCCCCGCCCGAGCCGAAGATGTCGTGTTCGCCGCCGCAGTCGGGACAGGCGAACGTCGACATGTTCTCGGCGATGCCGAGGACGACAGTGTCGTGTTTGGCGAACATCTCGAGGCCCTTCCGGGCGTCGTCCAGGGCGACGTCCTGGGGAGTCGTGACGATCACCGCGCCCGTGACGGGCATCGTCTGGAGCATCGTCAGCTGGGTGTCGCCCGTCCCCGGCGGCAGGTCGACGATCAGGTAGTCCAGCGATCCCCACTCGACGTCCTCGGTGAGCTGGGTGATGACCTTGTGGACCATCGGCCCTCGCCAGATGACGGGGTCGTCCTCGCCGGTGAGGAAGGCCATACTCATCAGCTTCACGCCGTACTTCTCGGGCGGAACGAGGGTTTCCTCTTCGGTCGCCATCGGGGGCTCGTCGGCGTCGAACATCCGCGGAACGTTCGGTCCGTAGACGTCGGCGTCGAACAGGCCGACGCGGGCGCCCAACTGGGAGAGTCCGGCCGCGAGGTTGGTCGCGACGGTCGACTTGCCGACCCCGCCCTTCCCGGAGGCGACCGCGATGACGTTTTTCACTCCCGGTAGCACCTGCTCGTCCGCCGAGGCGGCGTTGGCGTCCCGGTCGGGGATGCTCGCCGACAGGTTCGGCTCGAGACCCTCCTCGAGGAGCAACTCCCGGACCTCGCCGGCGATGTCGGTCTCGGTCGGGGAGTACGGCGCCCCGAGTGCGAGGTCGATATCGACCTCCTCGCCATCGACCGAGAGCTCGTTGACGAGCCCGAGCGAGACGATGTCGTCCTCGAGCTCCGGATCTTCGACCGTCCGGAGGCGGTCGCGAACGGCGGCTTCGTCCATACCGGAGGGAACGGTCCGCCGTCGAAAAGGGTTGTGTTCGGATACGGGCGTCGGCGCCCCGACCGGAGAGGCGCGACTAGTTGCGAAGCGACCCCAGCTTCTGTGCCGTCGGGAGGCGCCAGTCGTACGACACCGCAACTAACCGGGTCGCGAGCGTCACCGCCGCACACGCCGCGGCGGCGGTTCCCTCGGTCGCTCCCACCGTCTCAGCGAGCCAGTACGCGCTCCCGCCCAGCACCGCACAGCTCGCGTAGAAGTCCTCGAGGAGGATAAAGGGCGATCGATCGAGCAGGATGTCGGCGACCGCGCCACCCCCCGCCGCGTTGATCGTCGCGATCGCGACGACGCCGAACGCCGAAACGCCCGTCTCGGTCGCGACGATGGCACCCGTCGTGGCGAAGGCGGCGAGTCCGATCGCGTCCGAAACGAGCGTGATGGGGTGCTCGTCCGGCGAGTTCAGGACGACGCTCAGGGCGATCGCTAAGCCCACGCCGAGCAGTCCGAGCGCGATCTCGAGGGGCGACTGCAGCGCCAACGGAACGCGAGCCACGAAGATATCGCGCGTCATCCCGCCGGCGAACGCCATCGCCAGTCCGACGACGGCGATGCCGAACAGGTCGAACCGCTCCCGGATCGCCTTGCTCGAGCCGACGAGCGCGAACGCGACCAACCCGATCGTGTTCATCACGGCGAACGGGTCGCCGAACAACACCGCGATGAGATCCTGGGTCACTACCCGCAGCTACGGGAAAAGACGCCTTGAACCCTACGTATGCGAGAAGTGTTGCGGTTTCGATTCGGGCGACCGTGTTCGTCGTTCCCGGCCCGAAGGTTCGTCTCTCGAGGAGGACGCGTTAGGCGAGCCGAATAGCCCCGTCGTCCTTCAAGGGATCTTTACGCGACGACTCCCCGGAAAACGAGAGCCGTAAATACACACCAGCATTCACTCGAAAAGTCACAGTACATTTATGTGGGCCACTAGCATAGGCCGGCTATGGATGAGGACACCCAGTCGAGCGACGGGTGTGAGTCCGATTCGACCGCGTCTGATTCGGCCACTATTCACTTCCAGAGAGCGTACGATTGGTCGGTTACGCCACCGAGTATCGCCGCAGTCTCCGCCCTCGCGACCGTCACGGGTATCGACCCCACCGAACTTGCAGCCGAGCTCGAAATCACTCTGCACGAGTACGTCGACCCGGACGCACTCGACGCGCTCGTCGGAGACCAGCAATCCGAGGAAGTTACCGTCTCTTTCACTATCGACCGCTATCGGATCCGGTTCGAAGGTGACGAACTGGTTGTTCACTCCCAGGACCGGTAAACGACCCACCGCTAAAGCGGTAGTTCAGCGTAGACTCTAATCGAGTTCTCGGCAGAGGGGTGATGTCCTCCCCGGCATGAACAGGGAAGATCCCGAGCGGCGGATGGTTCAGGTTCGCCGTGTACTCACCGGACTCCCTCGTCGTCCGTCTAGAACGGGGCTCGATCCCGAGGCGATTCACGCGTTGAAATCGAACCGCGGGCCGCCGTAGGTCGGCGGATCGGGCTCGAGCTCGACCCCCTGCTCGCACCTGACGAAATTGAGGTAGAAGGGACGCCCACAGCCCTCGATCGGTTCGCCCTCGAGATCCGTCGTCGGGTCGTCCTCGCCACAGATGAAGGCGATCCCGTCGGCGTCCTCGCGGTCGGGGTCGTCCGGGGCGGCGTACTCCCAGCCCGGCTGTGAGACCGTCGTCACCGATCGATCCGCGAGGTCGGGCGGGCGCTCGAGGCTGTGGACCGCGTCGCAGTGGGGACAGGTGTAACGGACGGTGACGGTCATCGACTGTCCTAGGGCGCTCGCGGACGTAAGCCTGCGGGACGGACCCGACTCGCCCTCGAGGGGTCGCCGCTCGAGGACGCCCGACGGGGCCGCGGTTCCGAACCGTTTACTCGCTCGCTCCCCGAGGACCGACCGTGACCGAGTTCGACCCCGAGAAGTTCGAGGAGAAGTACGTCCACTACTTCGAGGAGCTCGAGGCGGCGTACTCGAACGCGTACAACCAGCTCCACGGAAGGTACGACTCCGAGATCCTCCGCGCGATCGACCGAAAGGTCCTGAACGAGAGCGAGCCCGTCTACGTCGGCGACCGCGAGTTCCGGATCGACCTTCCCGAGGAACGCGTCGAGGCGGTCCGGGCCGCGGTCGACGACACCAAGCAGTTCGACACCGTCCTCGCGGAGTTTCGCGAGCGCATCGCGGACGAACTGGTTCGGAGCTTCGAGTTCGACTGACGGGAGCAGCGCTCGTCCCGTCGTCGTCTCGCGGAATACCCGGAACACCTTTTGCCGTTACGGGAATCCGTAGAGGTATGATCGACGAGACGGTCGAGGAGATCAAGGACCTGCAGACGCACAGCTCCTCGGTAGTCGCGGTAAACGCGACACGAGCGCTCGAGGAACTCCTCGAGCGGGAGTTCGCCACGCTCGAGGAGTACGAGCGCGCCCTCGAGCGCAACGGCTCGGTGCTGCGCCGGGCGAACCCCTCCCACGCCTCGCTGCAAAACGCCGTGCGGGAGGTCGTCGACGACGTCACCGAGGCCGACGTCGACACGGTCGCGGAGGCCAAGGAGCTCACCCGGGAGCGAATCGACGCGGTCGTCTCCCGGGTCGAAGCGGGGAAGGATCTGGCCGCCGAGAACGCCGTTTCCCACCTCGAGGACGGTGCGACCCTGCTGACCCACGACTACTCCTCGACGGTCCTCGAGGCCGTAGAGCGAGCCGTCGAGGCCGGCAAGGAGTTCGACGTCTACATCACCGAGGCCCGACCCCGGTACATCGGCCGGAAGACGGCTCGGACGCTGGCCGATCTCGAGGGCGTCGACGCGACGCTGATCACCGACAGCGCCCACGGGCTCTACCTGGAGGACTGCGATCGGGTGGTCGTCGGGATGGACTGCATCGTCGACGAGACGCTGTACAACCGGGTCGGAACGTTCCCCATCGCCGCGACGGCGGCCCAGCTCGACGTCCCGGTCACGGTCGTCGGCTCGGCCTCGAAGATCGTCGGCGAGGGGTTCGTCTTCGAGAACGAGTACCGCCCCGGCAGCGAGGTGATGTCCGAGCCCGCCGAGGGGTTCGCGATCGAGAACCCCTCCTACGACGCGACGCCGGTCGACCTGCTCGAGGACGTGATCACCGACGAGGGGCGCCAGGAGCTGTAGCCGGATCCGGGGTCCGTTCTCGTCGCACGAACCGTCACCGTTCCGTGAGGACAGGGTATCCTCGAGACCGACGTAGGGTGGGGTATGCGACTCGTACAGGTGTTCGTTCCTCGCGGCGAACTGGAGGTCGTCCTCGAAACGGCGGACGCGACGGGTCTCGATTACGCCGTCTCCGAGGAGGGCAGCCGGGGAGAGTTCGAGGCCCTCGTCTCGATTCCCGTCCCGCCGGCTGCCGTCGAACCGTTGCTCTCGGCGCTTCGCGACGCCGGGCTGGATCCGGACGCGTACGCCGTGGTCACGGCCGCGGAGGCGATCGTCTCGAACAGGACCGACGAGCTGACCGCCGCGTTCGACGGGACGAGAATCTCTCGGGAGGAGCTGCAGTCGCGAGCGGCGGACCTCGCACCCGCCGCGTCGACGTACTTCGCGTTGCTCCTGGTGAGCGCCGTCATCGCAACCGCCGGATTACTGCTCGACTCGGCGGCGACGATCATCGGTGCGATGGTCGTGGCGCCGCTGATGGGGCCCGCGCTCTCGGCGAGCGTCGGCGTCGTGGTCGACGACGATCACCTGGCCACCCGCGGGATCGTCCTGCAAACGGCCGGGCTCGCGCTGGCGGTCCTGACGGCCGCCGCGATCGGGTGGGCGCTCCGGGGGACGATGTTGCTCCCGCCCGGGCTCGACATCACGACGATTCCGCAGATCGACGAACGGACGACGCCGAATCTGCTCGCGTTGTTTCTTGCCCTCGGATCCGGGATCGCCGGCGCCGTCAGCCTCGTCCGCGACGTCGGATCGGCGCTGGTCGGCGTCGCGATCGCGGTCGCGCTCGTTCCGCCCGCCGCGACCGTCGGGCTGGGTATCGCCTGGGGACACCCGACGGTCGTCCTCACCGCCGGCGCGCTGGTCCTCGTCAACCTGCTCTCGATTAACCTTACCGCGTTGCTCCTGCTGTGGGTTTCGGGGTACCGTCCCCGCCGCGCGGACCGCGTGGGCCCCGCCTACGGTCGACTGCGGTCCCGCGTCGCCGTCCTCCTCGTCGCCATCGCGGTGCTCTCGGTCGTCCTCGCCGGCACCACCTACGGCACCTACCAGGCCGCGGCCGTCGAACACGACGTCCGGACCGAGCTCGAGGCAATGAGCGATGATCCCGCCGTCGCCGAACTGGCGTTTCGCGAGGTCGACGTCGACTACGACCCCGTCGACGTCTACACCGGGGACCGACCGTCGGCGGTCGTCCTCGTCGAGCGGCCGCCCGGCGAGACGGAGCCGCCGGCGTTCGCCGACGCGGTTCGCGAGCGCCTGGAGTCCGCGACCGGAACGGATCTCGAGGTCACCGTCGAGCTCGTCGATACCCGTCGAAGCGGCTGAGCGGTCGTCCTCTACGGGCTCGTCCAGTCCGACGACGCACTCGTTCGGGAGGATGCCGACGGGACGTCGGCCGCTAAGGGCTGTTCGGAACGGAGCGATGCTCCTCCTCATCAGCCAAACACGATATCCATTACCTCGAGAGTACAGATGTACCTTTTTCTCGTCGGGTTCGCTCGCAGGGCTCGCTCACCACTCCTCAAAAATCTACGCTAAAAAGCCACCTCCGCGGGCTTCGCCCGCTTCGGCGGGGAACCGCTCGCTTCGCTCGCGGATGCTGGCCGTGATATCTGCTTCACCTGGACCTAACGCGAGTTTCAGACGGGATTCTGAATAACGAAACCGTGTTGCTATTCTCGCTCGCCGAACGTCCGCGGCGAGCCCGCGCGCGGACTCGCCCACTCGACGGCGTTGTGCAGGACCCGCTGGATCTCCTCGTTCTCGTAGATCGGGTACGTCTCGTGGCCGGGACGGAAGTAGAAGATCCGGCCGTTCCCGCGCCGGTAACAGCAGCCGCTGCGGAACACCTCGCCGCCCTCGAACCAGCTCGTGAAGACGAGTCGGTCGGGCTCGGGGACGTCGAAGGGCTCGCCGTACATCTCCGTCGTCGGGAGTTCGATCGACTCCTCGAGCCCGTCGGCGATCGGGTGGCCGGGATCGACGACCCACAGCCGTTCGCGACCGCCGTCCTCGCGCCACTGGAGGTTACAGGTCGTCCCCATCAGGCGCTTGAATACCTTCGAGAAGTGTCCCGAGTGGAGGACGATCAGCCCCATCCCCTCCAGAACCCGTTCCTGAACGCGGTCGACGATCTCGTCGGCGACCTCGTCGTGGGCGATGTGGCCCCACCACAGCAGGACGTCGGTGGCCTCGAGGACGTCCTCGGTGAGCCCGTGGTCGGGCTCGTCGAGCGTAGCCGTCCGCACCTCGTGGGCGTCCGCGAAGACGTCCGCGAGCGCCTCGTGGATCCCGTCGGGGTAGACCGCGGCGGCGGCCTCGTCTTCGCGTTCGTGTCGGAACTCGTTCCAGATCGTGACTGCGACCATCGACGGGTGCTCCCGCCCACAGGTTCTTAGCTGGCCCGATCGGTTCCGGCTCCGCCGCGAGCAACGGACGATTTCCCGCGATGGAACCTCTCGTTCGATAGTAACGTCGGAATACCCGTAGTATCTGTCGGTGGTCACACCCGATGGTACTGTACCGAAGCGTACATGAACCTCGCCGTACAGATTTCCGGGACACAATACTTATCTCAATCGCTGCCCGCGTTCCGGTATGAATTGGAACCGCGCGCAAACGACGGCGAAATTCGGGGTTTTCGGTACAGAAACTGAGACGACGGGTGAGAAACGGGGGGTTTCTCGGTGATCGAAGCGGACGTCGGCGTCGGCGTCGTCGGTCTCGGCGGGATGGGCCACCTCCACGCCCGAAACGTCGAGGAGTTCGGCGCGGACGTGGTCGCCGGCGCCGACCTCGTCGAGGGACAACGGGAGGGGTTCGCTGCCGAGTTCGACGCCGCAACCTACGAGACCCACGAGGGGCTGGTCGCCGACGAGAACGTCGACGCCGTCATCGTGACGACGCCGAACCGCTTTCACGAGCCGATCACGGTCGACGCTCTCGAGGCGGGACGGGACGTCCTCGTGGAGAAACCGCTCGCCCACACCGTAGAGAGCGCCGAGCGGATCGCCGACGCGGCGGCCGAGGCCGAGGGGATCTGCATGGTCGGGTTCCACAACCGCCACGCCGCCTCGATGGCGATGTTCGACGAACAACGCGACCGCTTCGGCGAGCTTACTCACGTCGAGGCCAACTACGTTCGACGGCGCGGGGTGCCCGGCCCCGGCTCGTGGTTCACCGACGCCGACCTGGCCGGCGGCGGCTCGCTGCTCGACATCGGCGTCCACGCGATCGACCTCGCGCTGTACGCGATGGACTTCCCCGAGGTCGTCGAGGTCAGCGGCGTCGCCCGCTCGACGTTCGGGATGGACGACGACTACGCCGACCCCGACGGGTTCGGCGACGCCTGGGACGGAACGGCCGAGTCCTACGAGGTCGACGACTCCGTCAGCGCCTTCGTTCGCTGCGAGGACGGACGGACGATCTCGCTCGAGGCCGCCTGGGCGACCAACCGCGAGCCGAGCATGGACTTCCGCGTGCGGGGCACCGACGCGGGCGCTCAGTTCGACATCGGCGCGACCGACATGGAGATCCTCGAGGCCGGTACCGCGGGCTGTGACCACTACGCCGACGTCAATCTCACCGGCGACGCCTCGCTGACGGGTCACCAGGAACAGGACGCCCGATTCCTCGAGACGGTCGTCGCGGGCGTCGAGCCCGAGACGAACACCATCGAGGAGGCTCTGACCGTCCAGCGCGTGATCGACGCGATCTACCGCTCGAGCGAGACGGGCCGCGCACAGCGCATCGAGACCCCCGAACTCGACGAACGCGAGGCCGAACTCGAGGCGACCCAGCGAACCGACTGATGGGTCGATCTCGAGCGTTCTCAGGCCGTTTCGGTTGCGTCTGCCTCCTCGGCTGCGTCGTCCTGTAGTTCGGTCCGTCGGATCTTTCCGGTCACCGTCTTCGGGAGCTCCTCGCGGAACTCGATCTCGCGGGGGTACTCGTGGGCCGAGAGCTCCTCGCGGACGTAGGTCTTGATGTCCTCTTTTACCGCCTCGGAGGGATCCGTTCCCTCGCTGGGGACGACGTAGGCCTTGACGATCGTCCCGCGCTGGCGGTCGGGTTTGGGAACGACCGCTCCTTCAGCGACGGCCTCGTGTTCGCCCAGCGAGCTCTCGACCTCGAAGGGACCGATCCGGTACCCCGAGGAGATGATCACGTCGTCGGCCCGTCCCTCGAACCAGAAGTAGCCGTCCTCGTCCGTGTGGGCCAGATCGCCCGAGAGGTACCACTCACCATCGGGTCCGTCGACGAAGCAGTCTCGGGTCTTCTCCGGTTTCCGCCAGTACTCGGCGAAGAAACAGGGGTAGTCGCCACGCTGGGCGATCTCGCCGGTCTCGCCCGGTCCGAGCACCTCGCCCGTCTCCGGGTCGACGATGGCGGCGGTGATTCCGGGCAGCGGTTTTCCCATGCTGCCGGCCCGCAGCTCCATCGCCGGGTAGTTGTTGATGATCATGTTGCCCGTCTCGGTCTGGCCGTAGGTGTCGTGGACGGTCACACCGAGGACGTCCTCGCCCCACTCGACGACGCCCGCCGAGAGCGGTTCGCCGATCGAGAGCGCGTGACGCAGGTCGAGATCGCAGCCCTCGAGGACGGACTCGTTCTCTCGGAGCATCCGGTAGGCAGTCGGGACGCTGAACAGCACCGTGATCGGGTACTCGTCGAGCAGGTCTGCCCAGGTCTCGGGGTCGAACTCGCCCTCGTAGGTAAACAGTTCGGTCCCCCAGAACCACGCGCCCAGGGTGTTGATCGGCCCGGTGAGCCAGCCCAGGTCGCCGGTCGACCAATAAACGTCGTCCTCGCGGAGGTCGGCCGCAAAGTGCTGGGTCGCCGCGACCCCCGTTACCCAGCGGTGTTTGTGGAGGACGCCCTTCGCCGGACCCGTCGTCCCGCTCGTGTAGTACAACAGGGCGTCGTCCTCGCCGCCCGTCCGGGCCGTCTCGTACCCGGGGTCGGCCTCTGCCAGCGCGTCCTCGAGGTCGATCCGCTCGCCGACCCCCTCGCCGCGGTCGACGACGAGGACGTGCTCGACTGACGGCGCCTCGGAGAGGGCGTCCTCGACGGTCTCTAAGTTGTCGCTGGTCGTGACGATCGCCGAGGCGTCGCAGTCGTCCAGTCGGTAGGAGATGCCGTCGGGCCCGAACCGTTCGTTGACCCCGCCGAAGACGGCGCCGCGCTTGAGCGTTCCCACCAGCGCGATGTAGTGTTCGGGAATCCGAGGCATGTAGGAGAACACCCGTTCGCCCCGCTCGATTCCGCACTCCTCGAGGACGTTCGCGAACCGGTTCGTTCGCTCGGCCAACTCCTCGAACGTGAGGGTGCGTGACTCGCCGTCGACGCCGACCTGCCGGAGCGCGATCCGATCCCCGCCCGCGACGTGGCGGTCGCAGACCTCGTGGGCGACGTTGATCTCTTCGGGGGCGTCCCAGTCCGCCTCGGCGTAGATGTCCTTCCAGCCGAACGATTCGCGGGCCGCCTCGTAGCTCTCGAGATTGTAGCCTTCCGCCATGTGTTATCAACTAACAACTGACAGTATAACTGTTATCCCGATCCGACGGACGGAGCCGCGGCTGGTTCCTGTCGTCGGTGGGGCTCGAGAATGCGAGGAGAACGGGAAACGGCAGGACCGAACGGCGATTCGCTTATATGACTTCCTCGAAGTCGTGGTGGCCGTGGATGTCGACGCCTTCCTCGGTGATCTCACAGAGGAACACGCCGTTGCCGGAGCCGGTGTCGCGTTCGGCAGCGGACTTGATGCTGCGCGCGGCGACGGTCTTGGCCTCGTCGTTGGACATGTCGTCCTCGTAGGCCTGCTCTAAGTGACCGTAGGCCAGTTGCATCCCGGAGCCGGTGACGGTGTAGTCGTCCTCCATGACGCCGCCGGCGGGGTCGATGCTGTAGACGTGGCTGCCCTCGGCGTCGACGCCGCCCAGGATCGGGTGGATGGCGAAGAACGGACCGCCCCGGGCGAAGTTCCCGGCGAGCGTCGCGAGCGCGTCCATGCTCATGTGCTCGCCGCGGCGGGCCTCGTAGAGGTTGACCTCGGCGCGGAGACTCGAGATGAACGACTGGGCGCCGCCGACGCTGCCGACCATCGTCAGCGCGGCCGTGGGGTGGATCTGCTCGACCTTCTGGACGTTCTTGTTCGAGACGAACCGGCCGCCGAGGCTGGCGCGCATGTCCGTCGCGATGACGACGCCGTCGGCGGTCGTGATGCCGATCGTCGTCGTCCCGGTCTTGTTGACGTTGTCGAGGTCGGCGGTCGAGAGGTCGTTTCGCGGTAGCGAGCCGACTTCGGGCTCGTAGGGGTTCGTCTCGGCCGATAGCTGCTCGCTCGTTCGGGAAAAGTCCGAGTCGTGAGTAGGCGTACGCATTGACCGAAAGTTACGGCCGGGACCATATAAAACATCGGCGGTAACAACCCTCGTTTCCGGTACCGGCGGTTCCTCGGCGCCGCCGCTCGAGAACGGGAGACGGCGCCGACGGGCGGAAAACGATCCTCAGTTCACTCCTGGCTGACGTCGTCGTAGGCCTCGCCGACGGTTTCGATCAGGCGGTGGATCGGGAGGGTGTAGCCGGCCTGGCGGGTCGCCATCGCGAGCGGCATCACGAAGATGCCGACGACGATGCTGAGTTGGTACAGTGCGAACAGCGTCGCGTGGTACGCGCGGGTTTTCATCGGCGTTCACCCGTTGGGAGACCGAGGCAGTATATAAGCGTTCCTGCCGAGCGGAGAGTATAATGGTCGTTCATCCACGATTGGGTCGGCGCTGTCTTGCGATTAAAGCTGACTTGAATATCGACCAACCGAGTGTGCCTCGAGGTCGGGATTCGACTATCCTGGGTCGAATCGATCCGGCCGATTCTCGTAACGTATCGGGATTATCGGCTTCCCGTGCGCGCCGTCGACCCCGGACGACCCGGAACCGCAAAGCAAGAAACCCCCCGGACCGACCATCCGGTATGGGAAACTACCTCGTCGCGATGGAAGCAGCGTGGCTGGTGCGTGACGTCGACGAGATCGACGACGCGATCGGCGTCGCGGTCAGCGAAGCGGGCAAGCGACTCAACAACGAGGGGCTCGACTACGTCGAGGTCGAAGTCGGCGCGACGGGCTGTCCGGCCTGTGGCGAACCGTTCGACTCGGCGTTCGTCGCGGCCGATACCGCCCTCGTCGGGCTCGCCCTCGAGATGGAAGTGTACAACGCCGACAGCGAGGAACACGCCTCCCGGATCGCAAAGAGCGAGGTCGGGGGCGCCCTGCGGGACGTCCCGCTGTCGGTCGTCGAAATCGTCGAGACGCCCGAGGACGAGTAGCCGCGACCGCGTCCGCGAGCGACGTCGCGGGCGTCTCCTCTCTCGTGTCCGCCGATCACCACCCAAACACCTTTCTATAACCCTTAGTTATTGGATCGTATGGAGCTACCGACGCCCGCGGACCTGCGCCAGCGCCGCACCGAACTCGGGTTGACCCAGAGCGAACTCGCCGAGACCGCCGAGGTCTCCCAGCCCCTGATCGCCCGGATCGAGGGCGGCGACGTCGACCCGCGGCTCTCGACGCTGCGGCGGATCGTCAACGCCCTCGAGACCGCCGAGAGCGACGTCGTCCGCGCCGAGGACCTGATGAACGAGGCGGTCGTCAGCGTCGCCCCCGACGACGCCGTCGCTGAAGCCGCCCGCAAGATGGAGGAGGAGGCCTACTCCCAGCTCGCGGTGATCCAGGACGGCATTCCGGTCGGCTCGATCAGCCAGAGCGACCTCGTCCACCTCGACTCCGAAGCCCGCGACGAGCCGATCGAGGGTCACATGAGCGAGAGCTTCCCGACCGTCTCGAAGGACGCGACCCTGGACGAGATCAGCAACCTGCTCGAACACTACAAGGCCGTGATGATCACCGAGGCCGGCGAGACGGTCGGGATCATCACCGAGGCCGACGTCGCCGCGCGATTCTCCTAAGTCGACGGTTCGGCCGACGACTCGAAGCGAGCCGACTCAGACCGCGAGGTACTCGGTGACCGCTTCCCGCGAGTCGAGCCGGTCGCCCTCGAGTTCGTCGACGATCGTCCCCTTGTCGATGGCGTAACAGCGTTCGGCGAGGTGCTGGACGACGTGGAGGTTCTGCTCGACGAACAGGATCGTCGTTCCCAGCTCCTCGTTGACCCGTCGGAGATTCCGCGTGATGTCCTGGACGATCGAGGGCTGGACACCCTCGGACGGTTCGTCGAGCAGGAGGAGTTCGGGGTTGCCGACGAGCGCGCGGCCGATCGCGAGCATCTGCTGTTGGCCGCCGCTCATCGTCCCGGCTTCCTGGTCGCGACGTTCCTCGAGAATCGGGAAGTAGTCGTAGACGGCCTCGTACTGCAGTCGGTCGTCGCCTTCGTTGATCGTCTCGCCGATCCGCAGGTTCTCCGCGACCGTTAGCTCCGGGAAGACGTCCCGCCCCTGCGGGATGTAGCCCATTCCGCGACGGGCCCGGACGTCGGCCGGCTCGTCGGTGACGTCCGTCCCGTTGAACCGAATCCGTCCGTCGTCGACCTCGAGCAGGCCCATGACGGCCTTGACGAGCGTCGTCTTGCCGACGCCGTTTTTCCCCATGATGCCGACGATCTCTCCCTCGTCGACGTCGACGTCGACGCCGCGGAGGATCGGTGTCTTACCGTACGACGCGTGCAGGTCCGTGAGTTCGAGCATCAGCGATCCTCCCCCAGGTAGATCCGCTTCACTTCGGGATCGGTCCTGATCTCCTCGATCGAGCCCTCCCGGAAGATCGAGCCCCCGTCGAGGACCGTGACGCGATCCGCGATCGTTTCGACGAAGTCGATGTCGTGTTCGATGACGATCACCGCGACGCCGTCGTCGTCGGTGATCTCCCGTAACAGGTCGGCGATGTCTGCGGTCTCCTCGACCGAGAGACCGGCAATGGGCTCGTCCAGCAACAGCAGGTTCGGCTCCATCGCCATCGCCATCCCGATCTCGAGTCGTTGTTGCTGGCCGTGGGAGAGTTCGCCGGCGACGGTCTCCCATTCGGCGAGCAGGTCGAAGCGCTCGAGGATCTCGCGCGTGCGGGCGTCGAAGGCGTCGGGTTCGACGACCCGCTGGAGCGGGATCCGCAGGTTCCCCGCCACGGTCAGTCCCTCGTAGACGCTCGGCACCTGGAACTTCATGCTGATCCCGCGGTCGACCCGCTCGTGGGAGGGCAGCCCCGTGATGTCGGCACCATCGTAGTAGATCTCCCCGGCCGTGGGCTCGAGCCGACCCGTGAGCAGATCGAGGAACGTGCTCTTACCGGCCCCGTTGGGACCGATGAGACAGCGCAGTTCGCCCGCCTCGAGGGCGAAGTCGACGTCGTCGGTTGCGGTGAGTCCGCCGAACTCCTTGCGCAGCCCTCGGGTTTGCAGGATCCGCGAGGAGTCCAGACCGGTCTCGTCGACCGCCGCCGTGGTCTTGACGGTGGGGTCGCTCGTCGCCATCAGTCGCTCACCTCCTCGGTGGCCGCGGGCGAGTCCCGTGGAACGGGCGACGGATCGGCGTCCTCGCGGTACTCGAGGACGTACTCGTGGAGCCGCGGGGCGACCCCTTCAGGCATCACGAGCACGACGAACACCAGCAGCGAGCCGATCAACACCAGCGCCCACTCGCTGCCCGAGAGCGCGAGGCGGTAGTCGACGAACTGGATCGCGAGCGCAGCACCGACGGTGCCGAGCAGCGAGGTCCGGCCGCCGACGCTGGCCCAGACGACAGGCAGCGCCGCTGCGGTGATGCCGAAGACGCTCGGATCGACGTAGTTGTTCTGCGTGGTAAAGAGCACGCCGCCGAGGCCGGCGATGGCGCCACCGATCGTAAAGACGACGAGCTTGATGAACGTCGTGTCGTAGCCGAACATCGCCGTCCGATCCTCGTCCTCGCGGGTCGCGACCATTGCGTAGCCGAACCGACTGTTGACGAGCGCGCGCAGCCCGAGGTAGGTCGCCACGAGCGCACCCAGCGTCACGTAGTAGTGGCCGAGCGGTCCGATCTCGACCCCGGTCGAGCCGACACCGATCGCGAGATCGGGCACTCCGCTCATGCCGTTGAAGCCGCCCAGCCGGGCGTCTCCGATCGCCCACTCGCCGCCCGCGGTCTGGCTCCATGAAGGTGTACAACACCAGCGCGACGACGAGCGTGAGGATCGTCACATAGACGCAAGGAGGAAGCCCACGAGTTTACTCGTGGGAGGAATCCGACAATCCTCGTATCAATCCACGAGCGATAGCAATCCGACTCCCCAACGTCAGTCGTAGAATTTATAAAACGCTACCATGTATGTGAAGTCGAAGATGGAGGTTAAACGAAGCATTCCAGTCAAACTCTCAGTTCCAACCGACCGAGAGGACGACCTCCATCAGACCATCGAACAGTTCAACCGCGCCTGCAACTACTCCGTCCAGAACGGTAGGAACGACGACGGCTACCTCATCCTCAACAAGTCCACCATACACGACAAAGTGTACCACGACCTGAGAGATGAGACAGACTTACCCGCGAACCTCTGCGTTCGAGCGTACTCGAAAGCAGTCGAAGCGATGAAGTCCACCGTTGCAGACTGGAAGAAGGGCAACAGCCGACCACTCCCACGATTCAACGAACCGTCCGCAGTCTACGACAAACGAACGTTGACCATCAAGGACAGGTCGGCCACTCTCTCAACCATCAACGGGCGAGTCGCCGTGGACTACATTCTCGGCGACTATCAGAAATCCTACCTCGATGATGACGACTACGAGAAGCGGATGGGGACGCTCCACTACCGCGAAGACAAAGAAGCGTTCTACCTCCACATTGTCATCAAAAAAGAGGTCGAAGAACGTGACGGAAACAAGGTACTGGGCGTGGATTTGAACCTGAAGAACGTCGCCGTGACCAGTACGGGGTCGTTCTACGATGGTGGCGAACTGTTGTGGGGTCAGAACCACTATTTCCGCGTGCGCCGAAGCCTTCAGCACAAAGGCACTCGCTCCGCCAAGCAGGTACTCCGGCGACTGTCGGGGCGAGAAAACCGCTTCGTGCTGAATCGCCTGCACACGATTTCTCGACGCATAGTGGAGGAAGCAGACGCCCACGATTGTTCGTATATCGCCGTCGAACGATTGACCCACATCCGCGAGCGGATGGACAACAACAACGACCAAGTGAAACGTCAGATGCACAACTGGGCGTTCCGTGAACTCCAAGAGATGTTGGCGTACAAGGCCAGCGAGTACGGTATTCGTGTCGAGCAGATACCGCCCGCGTTTACCTCGCAGACCTGTTCGCGGTGCGGGCATCAGTCCAGCACGAACCGCAACTCGGATGGATGGTTCGAGTGTAACGACTGTGGGTACTCGATTGATGGCGACTACAACGCCTCGAAGAACATCGGCCTGAAACTGCTAACTTTACCGGAGGGCAAACGTCCCTCTGGGTTGGGCGACGGTCATCTCGCCCTCAAGTCCGGGACGCTGAACGGGAACGGCGATTACACCGCCTACTCCACTACGGAGGAAGACCGGGAGTCCACGGACAAGCCCACGACTTCAGTCGTGGGTCGATGACGTTCGCGGAGTTCACCGACGGGGTCGCCGACGACGAGACGACGGTCGAGAACGCCGTCCCCGACGGCGACACGGCCACGTCTGAGAGTCGCCGCCGACTTCGTTCCCGAGATCGCCGAGGCCGACGCGTTCATGATTGTCAAGTTTTGCTTCGATAGTCGGCAATATGGGGAACGAATGGAGTGATATATACTCGAGTTTACCTCGAATAACTCATTACTGCAAATATTGTTGTAACAGCGTCCATTAGGACATCGCCTTTCGAAGGGCGGCGTAATGAACGAACGCTCGAGCGTCGCGGTGATCGATCGATGAGCGGGATCGTCCCGGGCGAGTTGCTGCCGGCCGACGAGCCGGTTCGGATCAACGGGGGACGGGAGACGACGACAGTTACGGTCGAGAACACCGGGGATCGGCCGGTACAGGTCGGGTCGCACTTCCACTTCTTCGAGATCAACCCCGGGCTGCGCTTCGACCGGGAACGAGCGTACGGCTTCCGGCTGAACGTGCCGGCCGGAACGGCGGTCCGGTTCGAGCCTGGCCAGAAACGCGAGGTCGAACTGGTGGCGATCGGCGGCGATCGGATCGTCCGCGGCATGAGCGGGCTGGTCGAGGGACCGCTGGACGACGAGGAGGTTCGGGAGCGATCCACGGAGCGGGCTCGCGAACGGGGATTCCTCGGGATCGACGCCGAGGAGTCGGCGGTTGGAGGGAACGAGCGATGACCCGGGAACTCTCCCGACGCGAGTATACCGACCTGTTCGGCGCGACCGAGGGCGATCGGGTCCGACTGGGCGACACGAACCTCCTGGCGAAGATCGAGACCGACTACGGGACGCCCGGCGAGGAGGCCGTCTTCGGCGGCGGGAAGACGATGCGCGACGGGATGGGGATGCAGTCGGGAACCACCCGGGCCGAGGGAGCCTTGGACTGGGTCTTTACCAACGTCGTGATCGTCGACCCCGTGCTAGGCGTTTGCAAGGGCGACATCGGCGTCCGGAACGGACGGATCGTCGGCGTCGGGAAGGCTGGCAACCCCGATACGATGGACGGCGTCGATATGGTGATCGGACCGAGTACCGACACGATCCCCGCCGACGGCCTGATCGCGACGCCCGGGGCGCTGGACATCCACGTTCACTTCAACAGTCCCCAGCTGGTCGAGCACGCGCTCGGCTCGGGGGTTACGACGATGCTCGGCGGCGGGTTCGGCGGCGGGGCGACGACCTGTACCCCGGGTCCGGAGAACATCAAGCGGTTCCTGCAGGCCGCCGAGGACTGGCCCGTCAACGTCGGCTTCTACGGGAAGGGCAACAGCAGTCGACCCGAGGCGCTCCGCGAGCAGGTCGAGGCCGGCGCCTGCGGTCTCAAGCTCCACGAGGACTGGGGGTCGACCCCCGCGACGATCGACACCTGCCTCGAGTTGGCCGACGAGGAGGACGTTCAGGTCTGTATCCACACCGACACGCTCAACGAGTCGGGGTTCGTCGAAGACACCTTCGACGCCATCGACGGGCGGGCGATCCACACCTTTCACATCGAGGGCGCCGGCGGCGGCCACGCGCCCGACGTCCTCGAGCTGATCGGCCACGAGCACATGCTCCCCTCCTCGACGAACCCGTCGATGCCCTACACCGAGAACACGTTCGACGAGCACCTCGACATGGTGATGGTCTGTCACCACCTCAACCCCGACGTCCCCGAGGACGTCGCCTTCGCCGAGTCGCGCATCCGCGCGGAGACGCTGGGCGCCGAGGACGTCCTCCACGACACGGGCGCGATCTCGATGATGACCTCGGACTCCCAGGCGATGGGACGCATGGCTGAGGTGATCAGCCGGACCTGGCAGACCGCCCACAAGATGAAGGCCCAGCGGGGCCCCCTTGAGGCCGACGAGGGGACCGACGCGGACAACTCCCGCATCGAGCGCTACGTCGCCAAGTACACGATCAACCCCGCGATCACGGCCGGAATCGACGACTACGTCGGCTCGCTCGAGCCCGGAAAACTCGCCGACATCGCGCTGTGGGATCCCGGCTTCTTCGGGATCAAGCCCCGGGCGGTGATCAAGGGCGGGTTCCCGGTCTGGTCCCAGATGGGCGAGGCAAACGGCTCGCTGATGACCTGCGAGCCGGTGATCGGCCGCGAGCGAGCCGGCGCCCAGGGCCGGGCAAAACACGGCCTCTCGGTCAGCTTCGTCAGCGAGGCCGCCTCCGAGAACGGGGTCGGCGACGCCTACGATCTGAAAACGCCCGTTCGACCCGTCAGCGGCACCCGATCGGTGCGGAAGTCCGACATGCTGCACAACGACCACTGTCCCGACGACATCGAGATCGACGCCCAGACCTTCGAGGTCGAGGTCGAGGGCGAACACGTCACCTGCGAGCCGGCCGACGAGATCCCGCTCGCACAGCGATACCTGCTCTGAACCCATGTACGAACGAACCACGACGACGACACGCGCCGAACCGACTCGAGAACCGAACGACACCGCACCCGCCGTCGAACCGGGGGTGACCCCCGAGTGAACCTCTCGCCGAAGGAGATGGAACGGCTGACGGTCTTCATGGCCGCCGAACTCGCTCGCCGGCGGAAGGATCGAGGCGTGAAACTCAACCACCCCGAGACGGTCGCGTACGTCTCCGACTGGTGTTGCGAGGCCGCCCGCGAGGGGAAGTCCGTCTCGCGGATCCGCTCGGAGGCGACGCAGCTGCTCACCCGCGAGGACGTGATGGACGGCGTTCCAGAACTGGTCGAGATGATCCAGGTCGAGCCCGTCTTTCCCGACGGTACCAAGCTCGTGACCGTTCACGACCCGATCCGAGCCGACAGCCGGGAGCAGCTCGAGACCGTCGACCCCGGGCCGGGCGAGGAGCTCGCGGTCGACGAGGCGGGCCAGCCGGGCGAGAGCGAGGACGCCGAGGCCCGCGGAAGCGGTGCGGGGCCGGAACCCACGGAGGGTGACGACTGATGGGGTACCGCGACGTCGCGAAGGTCGGCCTCGGCGGTCCCGTCGGCTCCGGGAAGACGGCGCTCGTGAAGCGGCTGGTCCCCGAACTCGTCGCGGAGGGGTACGAGGTCGGCGTTATCGCCAACGACATCATGACCCAGGAGGACGCCGACGTCTTCCGGGAGTCCTTTGCCGACCTCCTGCCCGCGGACCTCGTCGAGGGCGTCGAGACCGGCGCCTGCCCACACACGGGGATCCGCGAGGACCCCTCGATGAACCTCGCGGCGATCGACGAGTTCACCGAACGTCATCCCGAACTCGACGTCGTCCTCGTCGAGAGCGGCGGGGACAACCTCGCTGCCACCTTCAACCCCGAACTGGCGGACTACTTCCTGTTCGTCATCTCCGTCGCGGAGGGCGAGGACATCCCCCGAAAACGGGGTCCCGGGGTCACCCAGGCCGACCTGCTGGTTGTCAACAAGACCGACCTCGCGCCCCACGTCGACGCCGACCTCGAGGTGATCGAGGCCGACGCGGGCGACGTGCGGGGCGAGGATCCGTTCGTCTTCACCAACTGCAAGGACGGCACCGGGGTCGAGGAAGTGCTCGCACACGTCGAGCGGGAGGTGCTGTTCGCGTGAGCGTGGACCACGCCGCGACCGAGGAGGTGGCGCGACTGCCGCCCGCCTTCGAGGAGTACGCGGGCGAACCGCTGGCCCAGGCGCCCGCCGCGGGACCGGGCAAGAACGGACTGCTCGAGGCGACGTTCGCTCGCGCGGGCGAGGGGCCGACGCGGCTCGTTCGCGATCGGACGGAGGTTCCCTACCACCACACCGGCACCCTCGACACCGACCCCGCGCCCGGCCTCGCGACGCTGGTCGCCCAGGAGCCCACCGGCGGGGTCGCCCAAGGCGACCGCCACCGGATGGTCCTCGAGGCTCGAGCGGGTGCCCGCGCGCACGTGACGACCCAGAGCGCGACGAAGGTCCACAGTATGGACGCCAACTACGCCCACCTCGACGCATCGCTGACCGCCGAAGCGGGAAGTTTCCTCGAGTCCGTTCCCGGCCCGACGATCGTCAACGAGGACGCCCGCTGCCTGCAGACGGTGTCAGTCGACCTCGCGGACGGCGCGGTGGCGATCGTCGCGGACGTCCTCGTTCCCGACGGGCTGAGCGACCACGAGCCGTTTAGCTTCGACCACTACCACTCGCGGATCGAGGCCCGCCACGACGGCCGACTGATCTGTGCGGACGCGGTCGATCTGCGGCCCGAGGAACGTGATCCGCGGGACCCGGCCAGCGTCGGCGAGTACGGCGCCGTCGGCTCGCTGTACGTCTTCGCTCCTGACAGCGGTGACGGACGCGCTCGGGACGATAGAAGCGACGAGAACGCGACCGAGACGCTCGTCGAGACGGTCCACGAGCGGCTCGCGACACTCGAGAGCGAGACCGAGGAGGGGCGATCAGTACAGGCCGGCGTCTCGGCGCTCCCTCGCGACGCCGGCGCCATCGTCCGCCTGCTCGGCCACCGCGAGGCCGACGTCACGGGCATGCTCCGGGCGGCGTGGGACGAGACGAGGCGGGAGCTTCTGGGGGTCGGCGCGCCAGCCGACCGCCGGTACTGATGGAGCGAATCGACGGCGTCGTCGGCAACGTCCACGCGGACGACGAACTCGCGGCGCTGCGGGACGAGCACCGGGAGAACGGCACCCTCGAGCGGGTCGTGATCGACGGCGTCGACCGTCGACGGTCGCGGTTCCGGGCGACCACCGACGCGGGAACCGACGTCGGCGTCGTCCTCGATCGGCCCGCTGTCTCGGTCGGGGACGTACTGCTCGTCGAGGACGAGCGCATGGTCCTCGTCGCCTTCGAGCCCCGCGAGGCGCTGGCGGTCAAACTCCCCGAGGCGACCCCCGCGACGCTCGAGACGGCGGTCGAACTCGGCCACCGCGTCGGCAACCAGCACTGGGACCTCGCCATCGAGGACGGCGTCGTCTACGTCCCGCTCGCGGCCGACCGCCACATCGTCGAGCGCGTCGTCGACGACGTCGTCCCCGGCGCCGAGATCGAGGCGACGACCGTCGAGGCGGATCTGTTCGTTCCCGATCGGCGAGACGGTGAGGCGGGCCACGGCCACGACGACCACGACCATGCCCACCCCCACGGCGGTCACGACCACGGTCACAGCCACGACCACGACCACCACAGTCACGGGCACGATCACGAACACGGCCACGACCATGGAAACTGACCCGGACGCGTTTCTGACCGCTCTCCGACTCGGAGACTCGTTCCTCCCCGTCGGCGGCTACACGGCCTCCTACGGTCTCGAACAGTACCTCAACGAGGATCGGATCGACGACGGTGACGACCTTCGAACGTTGCTCGACGCCTATCTCCGACGGGTGGTCGGTCCCTGTGAAACCGTCGCGCTGGCGAACGCCTACGAGGCTCGACAGAACGGCGACCTCGGTCGCCTGCTCGCCGTCGACGAGCGTCTGCACGCCGTGACGATGCCCCGCGAGTTCCGTGAGAGTTCGACGAAGGCGGGGGCGAAGCTCTGCGAGCTGTTGCTCGGCGCCGAACGCGAGGTGGGCGAACCGGTCGATGACCCCACCGATGCGGACTGCGACGGATTCGCCACGGCAGTCGCCGACGCGGTCGACCGGGGAGCGACGCCGGGGCACTACCCGGTCGTCTTCGGCGTCGTCGCCGGCGACCGCGGCCTGTCGCGACTCGAGGCCTGTCTCACCCACGCCTACTCGTTCGTCACGGGGTTGCTGGGTGCGGCCCAGCGCCTCGGTCGGTTCGGCCATACCGAGATTCAGACCGTCCTCGCCGAGGTACAGCCCGTGATCGAAGCCGTCTGCGAGCGCCACGTCGACGACGACATCGCCGCGATGACGTCGTTCGCGCCGATGGCCGAAATCATGGGCATGCGTCACGAACGGGCCGGCCGCCGGCTGTTTATGAGCTGAGCGCAGTTTCGGGCTGTTCGAACTCGGGAGTTCTATTTAAGTGCTTCTGGCTACAAGGTAGAGATATAGCAGGGAGTCATTTTCTCGAAGTTCGGTTACTCGTCACTGCTCTGAGCAGCGGTTCGCGAGTTCAACGACGATGGTTCGAGATCGAATCGACTGCATGGTTGAGTCGGAGTCCACACTGCTCGCTCTTTCGGTAGTTCTGGCCACAAGGTAGAGAGGCCTTTCTGAACTTCGTTCTCGTCGTGCAGACGCTGGTCGCGATTCCGGATAGCAAACTACAGCGCTGCCTCAGTAGACCAAGACGCGATTCCCGCGAGCGCTGACGAGTTTATCCAGAGCAACCCCGATATCGGCATTACAGGCAGCGCAGCAGTGGTTGATACCGCGGTTCCACTATTCGATCCGCTGTTGGATCTGAGACGGCCGATTCGTTACGTAGAACGTGCCTATCTAACGGCTATTTCGGTGACGTGAGTATCGATCTAATACTGGTTTAGCAGTGGCAATGAGGTAAGAAATTAAGCGACGGTAGATCGAAGCGACAGCGACGAACGCGACGGTAACCAGCGAGTGCACTCCTTTACCGATCGTTCACTGCTGCCGATTTTCGCTCTTCGTGTGTCGAAACAAGTGTAACGAGTGTCTAGATAATGGGGAAAATATCTTATATTAGTGTAGAATAATGGGTAGATATGGTCGTATGTACGCTAATTGGGGAGACTATTACCTTCGTCACGCTAATTGATGAAGCAGTTGCTTCTGCGTTACACTCTGTCGGTGCACTCGCACACGTCACCCGCCGTCGAGTAATGTCATTACTTCTTGAATATGACAATATGCGGAGAGAACGGCTAGCAGAGATACTTTCTGAGGACGATTCAATCCAAGATACTGATGCAGAACGCCTCGAAGCCGAACTTCACTATCATCATCTGCCCAAACTTGATGAAGGTATGTTGGTCGATTACGACCATCGCAATGGTGACGTTGTTCTATGGGAAGATCCAGAAACCGTTGCGAAACTTCTTGGTCAAATCTAAAACGCTGAAGTGACCACCTCCCCGTCGTAAACGACGGGGCTTCCCACGGCACCGCACCGCTGATTTGGGATATTTGCTGGTTGACGGCCTGTCGGCATGACAGGCCGATGGCGGGGTCACGCCGCCGTTACTCCTATCCCCGGCAAGGGGACTCGGAGTTATCTTGTTGGCCGAGACACCACAGCGGTTCGAGATGGGTGTCTCGAACGTTCTGGTTCTCGGAGTCCCGATGTTGTGCATTTGAGGTGGCGACGAATCGCCTCGGGTGTACGTCATGCTACTACACGTATTTACTTAAATATCCGTATTAGCGTCAGAACGAGGTCTCTGGTGGAATTGTCGGATTCACTCCCGCCGTTCACGGCGGGATTCTCTCCTCGAAAAAAGATAGATCTCCCCTTATTATGGATCATCGGTAAGACCGACGAACACCCCTTCGATCTGTTCTTGACCTATACGTACCACGACTTCCGCTCAAATCCAACTACAGAACTCGTGTTACTCCCGAACCCCGCTCAGCTGTGTCCCGACACCGGAACCGGCTCGTAGGGCTCCTCGAGGTAGGCGATATCCGAGGCCGACAGCGATATCTCGAGGGCCTCGACGGCCTGCTCTAAGTGTTCGACGCTCGTGGTGCCGACGATTGGGGCGTCGACCCACTCCTTGTGGAGGAGCCACGCGAGCGCGATCTGGGCCATCGTGGCGCCCTCCTGGGCGGCGATCTCGGCGACGCGCTCGTTCACCTCCCGCCCGCCGCCCTCGCGGTAGGGGTGGTCGTACATGTGTTCCTCCGCCTCGCCGCGTTTCGTCGCGTCGATCTCCTCGTGGGGGCGGGTAAGGTAGCCCCGCGCCAGCGGCGACCACGGCATCACGCCGACGTCCTCCCGCTCGCAGAAGGGCAGCATCTCGCGTTCCTCCTCGCGGTAGACGAGGTTGTAGTGGTTTTGCATCGTCGCGAAGCGCTCGAGGCCCAACCGATCGCTCGTGTGTAAGGCGTCGGCGAACTGGTGGGTCCACATCGAGGAGGCGCCGACGTGGCGGGCGTGACCCCGGCGGACGGCGTCGTCGAGGGCTCGCATCGTCGTCTCGATCGGCGTGTCGTAATCCCAGCGGTGGATCTGGTAGAGGTCGATCGTCTCCATCCCCAGCCGTTCGCGGCTGGCCGAAAGCTCCTGCTCGATCGCCTTCCGGGACAGGCCGCCGGAGTTCGGATCGTCCTCGCGCATCTGGAAGTAGCCCTTCGTCGCGACGACGGACTCCCCCCGGCGTCCCTCGAGCGCGTTCCCGAGAACGCGCTCGGACTCGCCCTTCGAGTACATGTTGGCCGTGTCGAAGAAGTTGATCCCCAGATCGATCGCGCGGTCGATGATCTCGCGGCTCTCCTCCTCTTCGAGGACCCACTCGCGCCAGTCGCTCGAGCCGAAGCTCATACAGCCCAGGCAGAGTCGGCTGACCTCCATCCCGGTCGAACCGAGGGTCGTGTACTCCATACCGGCCGTACGCGGGGGGACGAAAAAACAGTACGTGGATCGGCAAGCGACGTGGGAACCGCGGGGGGGAGGGTTCGTCGGCGCTCGAGTCAGACCAGCCCGCGGGCGAGCGCGCCAAGCGCCGGCAACCCGAGCGCGCTCGCGACGGTGACGTAGACGGCGGGGGTCATCTCGAGGACGCGCCAGACCGACTCGCCGAGCCCGACAGCGAACGCCACCAGAACCAGAACGCCGAAGCCGAGGGCGCCAGCGAGCCCGCGCCGCACCGTCGGCGAGACGAATCCGACGAGCGCGCCGGCGACGACCAGTCCGAGCCAGTGGAGCCAGGCCAGAACCAGGCCGACGGGAACGACGACGAGGACGGCGATCCAGTGGGCCCGCGGTTCGGTGCGCACGCGCTCGAGCGCGGCGTCGATTCCGGGGTCGCCGCTCGCGTCCTCGTCGCTCCGATCGCTCGCGGTCACGGCGCCCCCTCCTCGAAGACGACGTCGGGCTCGCCCTCGAGCGTTCGATCCATCGGCGTCTGATCGTTCGCGAGCCAGCCCTCGAGCTGGTCGTCGTAGTGGGCCGAGAAGTAGTCGCCCGAGTTCCCGCCGGGAAGCACCGCCGTCGCTTCGCCACCGGGCTCGACGACCATCCGCCAGCTCGAGCCGACCGCCGACTCGACGCGGTAGTTTTTCACCGTCGCTCGCGAGCCGTCGGCCGGCAGCTCGGGGTAGTTCAGGAACGGCGCCTCGGCGCCGAAGGGGTGGTCGATCGCGCGCGTCGAGTTCCAGTCGCCGTAGGTCTCCCACCCCGCCTCGTTGATCTCGGCGAGGGCGTCCTCGAGGGCCGCGACCATCGTTTCGGCCCGCGAGCGGTCCGCGAAGAACCGGCTGTCGGCGGAAAGCGTCGCGATCACCCAGTCGTCGGGGTAGTACGACTCGTCGAGACCCGCCTCCTCGAACGCGGGTTCGACGACGAGCTCGCGGAAGCGGTCCATCCAGCGGGCGAAGACGAGCGCACCCCGAGAGTCGGCGTCCATCCCGTACTCCCAGTCGGCGAGGGTCTCGCGGGCGTCCTCGAGGTCACTCCCGCCCTCGGATTCGTCTCCGCCTTCGATTCGGTCCTCGAGGGCCTCGAGCAGCTCCGGCACCAGTTGTTCGGCCCGCCCGTCGTGGGTGTCGTTCTGTAGCTCCCGGTGAAACTCGAGGTCGGTGGGCTCGCCCGACTCGATCCGCTCGTCGAGGCGGTCGTAGATCCGCGCGCCGCGGTAGGGGGTCGCGTACGCGACGCCGATATAGTGGTCGGGATCGTCGACGACCCGCTGGTTCGCCGTCGCGAGGACGTCGGGGTCGATCGCGTGGGGTTTCTCCGCGAAGGGGACGAACCCCTCCCAGGACGATTCGCCGAACGGCTCGAACCCCTCCCACTCGCCCTCGCCCGCGGAGCCGTCGAAGATGCGATTTCCGGGGACCGCCACGCCGTCTACCTCGCGGATCGGGAGCTTCCCCGTCGCGTAGTACAGCGTCCGTCCGTCGGCGTCGGCGTAGACGAGGTTCTGGGTCGGCAGGTCGAACTTCCGGGTGGCCTCGAGCAGCTCCTCGAGCCCGTCGCTGCGCTCGAACTCGTAGATCGCCTCCGTCGTCCGCGTAGCCGTGTGGCCCGTCCAGGCGACGCCGACCGTTCGGTCCTCGCGCTCGAGAACCGGTCCGTGGACGGTCTTTCTCACCTCGAGGGTCCGATCGTCGCCGCCAGCGACGGCGATCTCTCGCTCCTCGCGATCGAACTCGCGCCACTCCCCGTCGTAGCGGTAGCGCTCGCCGTCGGCGTCGATCTCGTAGGTGTAACAGTCCAGCACGTCCGCGCCGACGTTCGTAAAGGACCACGCTCCCCGGTCGTTCGCGCCGGCGATGACGAACGGGACGCCGGGAAACGTCGCGCCCCGAACCGAGGCCTCGGGGGTCTCGACGTGCTGTTCGTACCACAGCGGGGGCACCATCAGCGTTAGGTGGGGTTCGTAGGCGACGATCGGCAGTCCGCTCTCGGTGTGCTCGCCCGAGACGACCCAGCTGTTCGAGCCGACGCCGGGCGGGGACTCGAACCGCGAGAGCCAGTCGATCAGGGCGGTCCCGACGGCGTCCGCGCCGGCGACGGAGCCGACGTCCGCGGCATCCTCGAGGGACTCCCGGAGGATCGGCACGTCGTGGTCCAGTCGCTCGGGGAACAGCTCCGCTGTGACGTCCTCGCCGAGTCGGTCGGCGACCAGTGCGCGGCGGAGCTCGCCGAAGTTCCCCGTCAGGTCCCAAGAGATCTGCTTTTCCATCAGCATCGAGTCGACGGGCGTCCAGGGCTCGGGCTCGTACCCCAGCAGCTCGAACTCGAGGGGCAGCCCCTCGCGCTCGATGGCCGCGTTGACGCCGTCGGCGTAGGCCTCGACGAGCGGTCCCGCAGGCGTCTCCGCGACGTGCCCCCAGGTCGCCTCGGCCGCGCCCGCGAAGTCCATCGCGACGTGGAACTCGTCGTCCTCGAGGGATCCCTCGCCGGCCAGCTCCGACACCCGCCCGCGCATGACCCGTCGCTGCAGGTCGAGCTGGGCGAGGCGATCGAACGCCTGGACGTAGCCGACGGCGAAATAGGCCGCGGGCTCGGTGTCGGCGGCGATGCTGGGCACGCCGTTCTCGTCGTACCGAACCGTCGCCTCGCCGTGGGGACTCGCGACGCGCTCGGAGAGGGACCTGTCGGCCGTGTCCCAGGCGGTTCCCGAGAGCGGGGCGAACGCCTCGAGTAGCTCTCGAGCCCCGGTCAGCGTGAGTCCGCCGACGCCGGCGGCGAGGGCGCCGGCAAGGAGCCCGCGGCGCGTGGTGGAGGATGGCACGAGTTCACGATTCGGTGCTACCGCCATAACTGTCAGCGTCGGTACCCGACGGCACCGCTGAGGGGTCGCCGAATCGGACCCCGAACGATTCTCCGGGCAGAACGTCCTTGTCACTGGCTCGCCTCTTTCGAGTATGACACGACTCCAGTTCGCATCGACGCCGGACGGCCGTCGGCTCGAGGCCTCTCACGTCCTCGCGGTCCCGCCGGCGGCGGCCTGGGAACTGCTCGTCGACACCCGACGGTGGCCGGAGTGGTCGCCGCTGATCAGCGGTGTCGACGCGACCGACGCGCGCGTTCGGTCGGGAACGACGGGTCAGGTACGAGTTCCGGGTGCCTGGCTGCCGTTCGAGGTCGTCGACTGTACGGACCGCCGGTGGACGTGGCGCGTGGCCCGAATATCCGCGACCGGCCACCGGGTCGACGAGCTCGCCGAGAACCGCTGTCGGGTCGCCTTCGAACTCCCGCTGAGCGGGGCGGGCTACGCACCCGTCTGTCTGCGCGCCCTCGAGCGCATCGAGGCCGTTCTCGAGGACGAGGTCCCGACCCCGTAGCCTCGCGTCGCGGTATCCTCGAGTTAGCTGGTTCGGATCCGAACCCCTATACTGCGGGGACGCGTACGAAGCGACGATGGTAACCCCCCAATCGCAGAACTCGATCGAACGGCAGGAGGAAGCCTGTCCGGTCGTCGCGTCGATCGAACAGATCGGCTCCCAGTGGCGGCTCGCGGTCCTCCACACGCTACTGGAGGGCGAACACCGCTTCAACGAGCTCAAACGCGAGACCGGGGCCAACGCCCGCACCCTCTCGCGGGTCCTCGACGACCTGGGCGAGACGGGCTTCGTCGAACGTCGCCTCGAGGAGGACGCGCCGATCGCGACCTACTACAGCCTGACCGAGAAGGGCGAGTCGCTCGAACCGGTCTTCGAGGAGATCTCCTGCTGGGCCGACAGCTGGCTCGAGGGCGAGGCCGTCGACGCGTAGCTCACTCGTCGGTCTCGAGCTCGACCAGCTGGAGGGATCGGTCGAGGTGACAGACGTCGTGGGGCGGATCGCCGACGATCTTCCGGACCCGGTACTCCTCGTCGAACTCGACGCCGTCGGGCTCGCAGAACTCGTGGCTCGGACACTCGACGTACGGGCACGGACCCTGGAGGCTCGCCTTGCTGCCGGCGAACGCGCCCTTCGAGGGTACGTTCGCGCGCACGGGAACGGGTTCGACCTCGACGGCGCGGACCCCCTCGTCGTGCATCGCGCACTCGAGGGTCTGTGCGTTCTCGCGGACCGACGTGACGCGGTATCTGGTGTCGCGCGAGAGGTTGAGACACTGGCTGCGGTACGGACAGCCCGCGCAGCCGTCGGCCTCGCCCTCGTAGACGAACTCGGTTCCCGGCTCGGCCAGACGGGAGCCGATGAGGGTGACGGTGGACATACCGATCGGTAGTCGCGGACGGCGGTTAAGCCTCACGTCCGCGTCCGGACGACCGATCGTCGGCGTCGCCGACGAGCGCGTCGAGCCGTTCGAAGTACGCCTCGCGGGGAACCTGGTACGGGTCCCGGTAGTCGATCTCGCCGTCGTCGAACCGGCGGGCGAGCTCGACGGCGTGCTCGAGGCCCTGGGCGCGCGTCTCGAACCGGTCGGATTCGTCCAGGGAGACGTCGGGCTCGAGGTAGAAGGTCACGAACCAGTCGGTCGCGCCCGACCGGTCCGTCGGGTTGGCGCCCGTTCTGCGCGTTCGTCTCCCGTGTGTCAGATACAGCGTCGGCATGCAGGCCGGGGGAAACTCCTCGCCGTCGAAGACATCGGGTCGGTACGCGAGCACGACCCGTCCGTCGTCCCCGGCCGACCAGACCTCCCAGGCCTCGGGCAGCGACTCGAGTTCGCTCATACCGGCGGTACGAGCGATCGCCGTAAATGGTCGTCGTCCGGGAGACCTCGTCGTCGCCGTGAACGTTCGCGCGCCGTCGTCCCCGTCAGTCGCAAGGATAGCCGTTATGCCGATACCGCCTTACCTTGGTAAGTGGTATCGTCGACCACCCATACTTTCCAGCGACTCTATACGGAAACCATCTACTGGTAAATACCTTTTGGGGCTAAGCTTAAGTAGATGGATTGCTCACTCATTAAATACTATCGGTATCCGATCGGCGGACCGATCCACTTCGCGTCCGTCCCCGGCGCGCCGTCGTCCGAGACCGAAACAGCGGTCCTCGGCGGCGAGGGGTGGTGATAGCTCACACATGCCACGACGAACCGCCGCCGTTCACACCGGTTCGCGCCCTCCGCACGCCGCGTCGCGGAGCGGTTCGACCGCGAGGCGTCGAACGGACTCGAGACGGCGGGTAGCGGTGGTCCGGCTGCACGACGATACGGGTTGGTCGAACGACGCCCATTCCGAGACGACCGACGGGGGAGACCGAAACTGGCAATGATACCATGAACGGTGACATCGAGACGCTCGAAAAGCTCAGTACGGATTACAAGGAATCGATGCCCGCGGACCTGCGGGAGACCAAGTCCTTCGGCTGGTACCTCGAGGAGTGTTACAGGGATCCGAAGATCGCGCGCAACGCCCACCAGCGGGTCGCGGACATGTTCGACTACTACGGTACCACCTACGACGAGACCGAGGGCGTCGTGGAGTACAAACTCGCCTCCGAGGACCCGCTCGGCGACGGCGAGAACACCTTCTACGGGAAGGTGATCCACCAGTCGATCCACGAGTTCGTCAACAAGGTGAAATCGGGCGCTCGCCGGCTCGGTCCGGAGCGACGGATCAAGCTCCTGCTCGGCCCGGTGGGGTCGGGGAAGTCCCACTTCGACAAACAGGTGCGCAAGTACTTCGAGGACTACACGCTGCGCGAGGAGGGGCGGATGTACACGTTCCGCTGGACGAACCTCTGTGACGTCGTTCAGGACCAGGATCCGGCCGACGACATCGTCCGCTCGCCGATGAACCAGGACCCGCTGGTCCTCCTGCCCGTAGAGCAGCGCCAGCGGGTGATCGACGACCTGAACGAGGGGCTCGAGGCGCCCTACACCATCCAGAACGAGCAGGCGCTGGATCCCGAAAGCGAGTTCTACATGGACAAGCTGCTGGCGTACTACGAGGACGACCTCCAGCAGGTCTTAGAGAACCACGTCGAGGTGATCCGGCTGGTCGCCGACGAGAACAAGCGCCAGGCGCTGGAGACGTTCGAGCCCAAGGACAAGAAAAACCAGGACGAGACCGAACTCACGGGCGACGTCAACTACTCGAAGATCGCCATCTACGGCGAGTCGGACCCGCGCGCGTTCGACTACTCCGGGGCGTTCTGTAACGCCAACCGCGGGGTGTTCTCCGGCGAGGAACTGCTCAAACTCCAGCGGGAATTCCTCTACGACTTCCTGCACGCCACCCAGGAGCAGACGATCAAACCCAAGAGCAACCCGCGGATCGACATCGACCAGGTGATCGTCGGGCGGACGAACATGCCCGAGTACAAGGACAAGAAGGGCGACGAGAAGATGGAGGCCTTCAACGACCGCACCAAGCGGATCGACTTTCCGTACGTCCTCAGCTACGAGGACGAGGCCCAGATCTACGAGAAGATGCTGCACAACGCCGACGTTCCCGACATCAACGTCGAGCCCCACACCCTCGAGATGGCGGGGCTGTTCGGCGTGCTCACCCGGATCGAGGAGCCCGACACCGAGACCGTCGACCTGCTCTCGAAGGCCAAGGCGTACAACGGCGAGATCGACGAGGGCGACGACATCGACGTCAAGAAGCTCCGCGAGGAGGCGGAGGGGAAAGCCGAGATCGGGGAGGGGATGGTCGGCGTCTCGCCGCGCTTTATCGGCGACGAGATCGCCGAGGCGATCATGGACAGCAAGCACCGCTCGCGGGGCTTTCTCTCGCCGCTGACGGTGTTCAACTTCTTCGAGGAGAACCTGGAACACCACGGCTCGATCCCCGAGGACAACTTCGAGACGTACTACCGCTACCTCGAGACGGTCCGCGAGGAGTACCGCGAGCGGGCCATCGAGGACGTCCGCCACGCCTTAGCCTACGACATCGACGAGATCCAGCGCCAGGGCGAGAAGTACATGGACCACGTGATGGCCTACATCGACGACGACACGATCGAGGACGAACTCACGGGCCGCGAGCAGGAACCCGACGAAACCTTCCTGCGGGGCGTCGAGGAGAAACTCGACATTCCCGAGGACCGCAAGGAGTCGTTCCGCCAGGAGGTCTCGAACTGGGTCTCCCGGCGGGCCCGCGAGGGCGAGGCCTTCAACCCCCAGGACAACGAGCGGCTGCGCCGCGCCCTGGAACGCAAGCTCTGGGAGGACAAGAAACACAACATCAACTTCTCCGCGCTTGTCAGCGCCAACGAGTTCGACGACGACGAGCGCTCGGCCTGGATCGACGCGCTGATGGAACAGGGCTACTCCGAGGAGGGAGCCAAGGAAGTGCTCGAGTTCGCCGGCGCGGAGGTCGCCAAAGCCGAGATGGAAGACTAACATGACCGAACGCGACTACGTCAGCGCGGCCGACCGCACCCTCGAGGAGACCTACGAGGAGCCGATGGGTCTCGAG
This sequence comes from Natronococcus sp. JC468, assembly GCF_012163165.1. Classification (NCBI taxonomy): domain Archaea; kingdom Methanobacteriati; phylum Methanobacteriota; class Halobacteria; order Halobacteriales; family Natrialbaceae; genus Natronococcus; species Natronococcus sp. JC468. The sequence goes on along the minus strand of NZ_JAAVUO010000014.1, from coordinate 44,346 downwards.
ACCTACGTCGACCGGGTCTTCGAGAACCCGACGATCGCCTCCCACGCCTCGAAGTACCTGCTCGAGGCCATCGAGGCGGCCGGCACTCGCACCGTGGTCGAGGAGGGCGAGGAGAAGGAGCGCTACCGCTTCTTCGACGACCCGCACAACGACGGCGAGCACGCAATTCTGGGCAACACGGAGGTCCTGAATCGGTTCGTCGACGATCTCCGGGCGATCGCCGCGGGGCGGGCGAAAGACGAGAAGATCATCTGGTTCGAGGGACCCACGGCGACGGGCAAGTCCGAACTCAAGCGCTGTCTGGTCAACGGGCTGCGCGAGTACTCGAAGACGCCCGAGGGCCGGCGCTACACCGTCGAGTGGAACGTCACCACCGCCGACGTCGAGGAGCGCGGGCTGAGCTACGGCGCCGATCCGACGACGACCGACGACAGCCACTGGTACGAGAGTCCGGTCCAGGCCCACCCGCTGTCGGTGTTTCCCGACGCGGTTCGAGAGGCGCTGCTCGAGGAGTTGAACGACGGCCTCGATGACCACGTCCCCGTCCGGGTCGACGCCGAACTCGATCCGTTCTCCCGGGAGGCCTACGACTACCTCGAGGAGCACTACCGCCGCGAGGGGAAAGACGAGCTGTTCTCGGCGATCGCCGACGAGCAGCACCTCCGCGTGAAAAACTACGTCGTCGACGTCGGCCAGGGCGTCGGCGTCCTCCACAGCGAGGACGACGGTCGGCCGAAGGAGCGACTCGTCGGCTCGTGGATGCACGGGATGCTCCAGGAGCTGGACTCCAGAGGGCGGAAGAACCCGCAGGCGTTCAGCTACGACGGCGTCCTCTCGCAGGGCAACGGCGTCCTCTCGATTGTCGAGGACGCGGCCCAGCACGCCGACCTGCTCCAGAAGCTGCTGAACGTCCCCGATGAGCAGTCGGTGAAACTCGACCAGGGGATCGGGATGGACCTCGACACCCAGATGCTGATCATCTCGAACCCCGATCTGGAGGCCCAGCTCAACCAGCACGCCGATCGCAACGGGATGGACCCGCTGAAGGCGCTCAAACGCCGGCTCGACCGCCACCAGTTCGGCTACCTGACGAATCTGAGCCTCGAGACGGAGCTGATCCGCCGGGAGCTGACCGCGGAGACGTCGGTCTGGGAGGCGGAGAACTACCTCGATCTGGCCGATCGCATCCGCGAGCCGGTGACGGCGACGGTCAAGGACCGCGACGGCGACCCCCGACGGCGGGAGTTTGCCCCGCACGCGATCGAGGCCGCGGCGCTGTACGCGGTCGTCACTCGGCTCGACGAGGAGGACCTCCCCAACGGGTTAGACCTCGTCGACAAGGCCCTGATCTTCGATCAGGGCTACCTCCAGGAGGGCGACACCCGACGCGAGAAAGAGGAGTTCGACTTCGCCGACGACGGCGACGACGGCGACGGCGGGATCCCCGTCACCTACACGCGGGACACCCTCGCCGAGTTGCTCCAGACCGACCGCGACCGCCACCACGCCGACTTAGCCGTCGAGGACGTCGTCATGCCCCGGGACGTGCTCAACGCGATGGCCGAGGGGCTCTCCGAGGCGCCGGTGTTCTCGGCGGGCGAGCGCTCGGAGTTCGAGAACCGAGTCGTCCCGGTGAAGAACTACGTCTTCGACCGACAGGAGAGCGACGTCATCGAGGCGATCATGCACGAGAAACGCGTCGACGAGGAGACCGTCGCCGAGTACGTCGAACACGTCTACGCCTGGGAGACGGACGAGCCCCTGCAAAACGAACGGGGCGAGCGCGTCGAGCCGGACCCGCTGAAGATGAAGCTGTTCGAGGTCGAACACCTGGGACGCTTCTCGGAGGCCGAGTACGAGGGCAACGAGCCCCGGGAGAGCGTCCGCGACTTCCGGCGCGAGAAGGTGATCACGTCGCTGAACCGCCACGCGTGGGAACACCGCGACGAGGACTTCTCGGTCCAGGACGTCGACCTCACCGCGATTCCGGTGATCAAGTCGGTCCTCGAGAGCCACGACTGGGACGACGTCGAGCGAACCTTCGAGGACTTCGATCCCCGCCAGTGGGACGATCCGCCCGGCGGCACGGAGACCGACTCGATCAAGCGGCGGACGATCGCGACGATGGTCGACCGCTTCGACTACTCCGAGGCGTCGGCCGAACTGACCAGCAGGCACGTCATGGGACAGGTGAGCTACCGATGGGACTGAGAGACGACCTCGAGCGGTTCCGGGAGGTGGGCGAACAGCGCCGCGAGGACCTGGCGGATTTCATCAAGTACGGCGACCTCGCGGGCGGGCGCGGACGGATCCAGATCCCCGTCAAGATCGTCTCGCTGCCGGAGTTCGAGTACGATCAGCGCGATCAGGGCGGGGTCGGCCAGGGCGACGGCGACACGCCCGACGTCGGGCAACCGGTCGGCCAGCCCCAGCCCCAGCCGGGAGAGGGCGACGACGACGGCGACGGCGACGAGCCCGGCGAGGACGGCGGCGACCACGAGTACTACGAGATGGACCCCGAGGAGTTCGCCCAGGAGTTAGACGAGGAGCTGGGGCTCGATCTCGAGCCGAAGGGTAAGAAGGTCGTCGAGGAGAAGGAGGGTCCGTTCACCGACCTCACGCGCACCGGTCCCGACAGCACGCTCGACTTCGAGCGGATGTTCAAGGAGGGGCTCAAGCGCAAGCTCGCGATGGACTTCGACGAGGACTTTCTGCGGGAGGTCTGCAAGGTCGACGGCTTCGGTCCCCGGGACGTCTTCGAGTGGGCCCGCGGCGAGCGTATCCCGGTGTCGATGGCCTGGATCGAAGACGCCTACGACGACATCCCGCCGGCCGAACGCGGCGTGTGGGCCTCGATCGAGGAACTCGAGGACGAGGTCGAACGCGAGAGCGTCCAGGCGAAGATCCGCCGGGAGGGGATCAAACACGTCCCGTTCCGCCGGGAGGACGAGCGCTACCGCCACCCCGAGATCATCGAGGAGAAAGAGAAGAACGTCGTCGTCGTCAACATCCGGGACGTCTCGGGCTCGATGCGCGAGAAGAAACGCGAGCTCGTCGAGCGCACCTTCACCCCGCTGGACTGGTATCTCACGGGCAAGTACGACAACGCCGAGTTCGTCTACATCGCCCACGACGCCGAGGCCTGGGCGGTCGAGCGCGAGGAGTTCTTCGGCATTCGCTCCGGCGGCGGGACGAAGATTTCGAGCGCGTACGAACTGGCCCAGGAGCTGCTCGAGGAGTACCCCTGGAGCGACTGGAACCGCTACGTCTTCGCCGCGGGCGACTCCGAGAACTCCTCGAACGACACCGAGGAGCGGGTGATCCCGCTGATGGAGTCGATTCCGGCGAACCTCCACGCCTACGTCGAGACCCAGCCGTCGGGCAACGCGATCAACGCGACCCACGCCGAGGAGCTCGAGCGTCACTTCGGGACCGACGCCGAGGACGTCGCGGTGGCGTACGTCAACGGTGCCGACGACGTGACCGACGCGATCTACGAGATCCTCAGCACGGAGGACGATACGAATGAGTAACTCGAACTCGAACGCCGACAGATTCCGCAAGCAGGCGATCGCGACCGACCTCGAGGAGCCCGTGACCGAGGCCCGGAACCTCGCCCGGAAGCTCGGCCTCGAGCCGTACCCGGTCAACTACTGGATCGTCGACTACGACGAGATGAACGAGCTCATCGCCTACGGCGGGTTCCAGTCGCGATACCCCCACTGGCGGTGGGGGATGCAGTACGACAAGCAACGAAAGCAGGGCCAGTACGGCGGCGGAAAGGCCTTCGAGATCGTCAACAACGACAACCCGGCCCACGCGTTCCTCCAGGAGTCGAACACGCTGGCCGACCAGAAGGCCGTCATCACCCACGTCGAGGCCCACTCCGACTTCTTCGCGAACAACGAGTGGTTCGGCCTCTTTACGAGCGGACGCTCCGACCAGGAGGAGGTCGACGCCGCGGCCATGCTCGAGCGCCACGCCCGGGCGATCGACGAGTACATGTCCGACCCCGAGATCGACCGGGCCGAGGTCGAGAAGTGGATCGACCACTGTCTCTCCCTGGAGGACAACATCGACCAACACCAAGTGTTCACCCGGCGGCTGGACGGCGACGGCCCCGTCGAGGAGATCGACGAGGACGTGGCCGCGAAGCTCGACGAGCTGGGACTCTCCGAGGAGATCAAAGGCGAGGTGTTCGACGAGGAGTGGCTCGAGAAACTCGAGGGCGAGGACGTCCCCTCGAACTTCCCCGAGGAACCCCAGAAGGACCTGCTCTCGTTCGTCCGCGAGCACGGCAAGCAGTACGACGAGGACGCCGAGCGGGCCGTCGAGATGGTGCCCTGGCAACGGGACGTGCTGGATATGATGCGGGCGGAGGCGTACTACTTCGCCGCCCAGAAGATGACGAAGGTGATGAACGAGGGGTGGGCCGCCTACTGGGAGTCGGCGATGATGACCGACGAGGGGTTCGCCGGCGACGACGAGTTCGTCAACTACGCCGACCATATGGCGAAGGTGCTCGCCTCGGGCGGGCTCAACCCCTACAGCCTCGGACTGGAGCTGTGGGAGTACGTCGAGAACACGACCAACCGCCGGGAGGTCCTCGAGCGGTTGCTCCGGGTCGAGGGGATCACCTGGCGGAATCTGACCGACGTCGTCGACTTCGAGGCGGTGCTCGAGTTCCTCGAGCCGCCCGCGGCGCTGGCGAGCGTCGACGCCGACGGGCTCGACGAGCTCGCCGAGCTGCCCGAGGAGTGGGTCGACCGCGAGGCGCTCGAGCGCGCCCGCGCGGGCGAGGTCGACGTGGAGAACTACCCCTGGAAGCTGCTCACCTACGAGGGGCTGGCTCGCCGGCACTACTCGCTGGTCAAGCGCCAGCACCGCGGCTTCCTCGCTCGCGTGAACCAGAACGAACTCGAGCGGATCGGTCGCTACCTCTTCGACGACGCCCGCTACGCCTCGGTCGAGGAGGCGCTGGCCGACGTCGACTTCACTGCGGGCTGGGATCGGATGTACGACGTCCGGGAGAGCCACAACGACGTCACCTTCTTGGACGAGTTCCTCACCCAGGAGTTCATCACGGAGAACAACTACTTCACCTACGAGCACTCCCAGGCGACGGGCCAGTTCCACGTCGCCAGCGACGCCGCCGAGGACGTCAAAAAGAAGCTCCTGTTGCAGTTCACCAACTTCGGGAAGCCGACGATTGCGGTCTATGACGGCAACTACAACAACGCCAACGAACTGCTGTTGGGCCACCAGTACAACGGCGTCGTGCTCGATCTGGGGCAGGCCCGCGAGACGCTCAAGCGGGTCTTCGAACTCTGGGGACGGCCCGTGAACCTGCTGACGATCGTCAAAGAGGTCGACGAACACGACGTCGAGGTCGCGAAGCGGCGCAACCGCGAGCCGGAACCCGAAGAGCGCGGAAAGCTCATCCGCTACGACGGCGACGAGGCGACGATCGAGGACGTCCCCTGGGAGGAGGTCGAACACCTCGCAGCAGACGACGTCGACTACGACACCAAACCCGAGGAGTGGCTCGCCTGAGAACTCTCTCTCGAGCGGCGGACAGTCGTAACGCTTTTATTGATTTTCAGAGATAGGGTAGACGAGATGGATCGGGATGGGGGACCCGCCGTCGAACAGCGACGGCGATCCGATGCGGTAGATCTGCCGCTGGTGTTGAGCCAGCTCGATGCTACGGATCCGGAAACCAGACGGGACGCCGTCCTGCGGGTTCGGGACGGCGTCGACGAGGTGCCGTGTACGTACGTGCCGACGGTACCGAAGCTCCGGGAACTGCTCGACGATCCCGAATTCGAACTGCGGGAGGAAGTCGCGTACTCCCTGGCGGAGCTGGCCGTCGAGGCCCCGTCCGACGTCGCCCCGTCGATCGACGCGATCGTCGCGGCCGCGGTCGACGACGAGCGAACGTCGGCGACGGGGGAGCTGTTGCGGAGTCTCGCCGCCGTGGCCGAGGAGCGGCCGACCGCGGTCGCCGAGCACGTCCCCGCGATCGTCGACGTGACCCGAGCCCGGGACGGCGACGTCCGGGGGATCAGAACGCTGGCACACGTCGCACGGGCACGCCCGGAAGCCCTCGAGCCTGCCCTCGGGCTGCTGACCGAAACGGTGGCGCCCGAACCCGACGACGGGGCCGTCTCCGCGCTGTCCGCGCTGGGTCGTCTCGGGCGCTCGGAGGCCGACCTGTCCTCGCTCGCGTTCGTCGACCACGCCGTCGACCTCGCCGACCGCGACGGCCCGAAGCTCCGGCGCAACGCGGTCGGCTGTCTGGCCGACGTCGCCCACCGACGGCCGGAGGCCGTCGAACCGGTCTGTCGGCGGATCCACCCGGCTCTCGAGAGCGACGACCCCGAGACCCGCGCGAACGCGGCGGTGACGTTCGGCCGCGTCGCCGCCGCCGAGCCGTCGGTCGTCGAGCCCGTGCGCTCGCGGCTGTTCGCGCTGCTCGAGGACGACCACCCGTACGTTCGCGCGAGCGCCTGCACTGCACTCGGGCACGGGAACGTCACCGAGGCCCGCGAACGGCTTTCGACGCTCGCGACCGGAGACCCCGAGTCGACCGTCCGGGACCGAGCGGCGTGGGCCTGTGGAAAGCTCTCGTAGCGGTCTCGAACCGGATCGACCCGCGGTCGGGTTCGCGGACGTCCGCCGCTCGAACGATCGGCTTCCGTTCGGCTGGAACCGGGGCTCAGAGATTATTTCATAAATGTATACTATATATTATGTCTGAATGGTATACAAGCTTATATGGGTGGACTGTGCATACTGTCAGTATAGTTTGAAGTTATGGAGAGTAAACAGTTCTCGGCCCGGAAGTCCACGGCGCTGAAACGGTCGACACACGGGGTCGGCTCCGAGGAGAGCGTCCGGGTGTTGCTGATCGAGAACGACCCGAACGACGCTCGGCGAGCGCAGGAGGCGTTCGAGTCGGTTTCGACGACCACGACGATCGAGGTTCGGACGGACGGCGAGGCGGCGCTTGCGTACCTCGAGGAGCGAGCCGACGGATCGAAGCCGGCCCCGGATCTCGTCTTGCTGGCGCTGGATCTGCCGGCGGTCGACGGGTTCGAGTTCCTCGAGGCGGTCCGCGGCGACGAGGCGCTGGTCCGAATCCCGGTGCTCGTGTTGACCGACTCGAGCGCCACCGACGACATCGCCGAGAGCTACCGGCGGGCCGCGAACGCCTACCTGGCGAAGCCGTCGGATCCCGGCGAGTTCGAGCGGGTCGCGAGCGCGATCGAGCAGTTCTGGTTTCGGCGGGTTTCGCTCCCTCCCCGCGAGTTCTGAACCGCGCTCGGGCGCTTCCGGCGGGGGATTGATCTACGTGGGCGTGGAGGGAGGTGACATGTGTCCGCAAACGTCGTTCGAGGTCGAGTTCACCGACACGGTCGCGATCGTCACCGGCGCGAGCGGGGCCCTGGGCAGCGCGGTCGTCGATCGCTTCCGGAGCGCCGGCGCGACCGTCTGTGCCGTTGACGTCGTCGAACCCGACGACGAGGACAGCCTGCTCGAGCCCGACGACCGAACCCACTTCTACGAGACGGACCTGACGGACGAGGCGGCGGTCTCGGGGCTCGTCGACGAGGTGATCGACGACCACGGACGACTCGATCACCTCTGTAACGTCGCGGGGACCTGGCGGGGCGGGCAGCCGATCGAGGATACCGACCTCGAGGAGTTCGAACTCCTGGTGGACGTCAACCTGAAAACGGCGTTTCTGGCCTCGAAACACGCCCTGCCCCACCTGCAGGACTCGGAGGGGTCGATCGTCAGTATCAGCGCCCGCTCGTCGCTCGAGGGTGGCGAGGGCGACGGCCCCTACCGGATCACCAAGGCGGGGATCAGGCTGCTCACGGAGACGCTGGCGGCCGAAAACGAGGGGATCGTCCGGGCAAACTGCGTGATGCCCAGCGTGATCGACACTCCGATGAACCGGGAGATGATGCCCGACGCCGACCACGAGAAGTGGGTCGATCCGGGCGAGATCGCCGACGTGCTGGCGTTTCTCTGTAGCGACGGCGCTGCGGTAACGAGCGGCGCGGCGATCCCCGTCTACGGCGAGGCCTAGCGCGGTCGATCCCGAGTCGCCTCCGGAGCCGGGACGACCGACGTCCGTTCGCAGAAAACGAGTCGGCGCCGACCGGCTAGAGGTTCTCGCCGATCCAGCCGGCGAAGTCCTGGGTCAGGAAGTCGACGTAGTCCGTCACCCCGAGGTACAGCGTCACGACGAGGACGACGATGATCGGGACGCGAACCGCCCAGATCCACGCCTGGCCCCACACCCCGAGGTCGCCGATCCCCTTCGAGAGCTCCTCGACGGCGAACGACGGGGTGATCCAGCCGACCAGCACCATCAGGACGAGCGCGCCGAACACCAGCAGGATCCCGTTCGCGAAGAGATCCAGCAGGTCCAGGAAGATCAGGTCGAAGGTCACCGGCACCCCGAGCAGGTAGACGACCGTCCCCATCCCGAGGGCGGCCTTCCACCGTTCGACGCCCTTCTCGTCGATGACGTAGGCGGTCACGACCTCGAGCAGCGAGATCGCGCTCGAGAGCGCCGCGATGGCGACGGTTCCGAAAAACAGGATCCCGAGGAGGCGACCGCCCGGGAGGCCCGCGAACGCGTCCGTCATCGAGACGAAGATCGCGCCGGCGCCGCCTGCCCCGGGTTCGGTGATACCGCCCGCGAAGAAGACGGGGAAGACGACCAGTCCGGCCAGGAACGCGATTCCGGTGTCGAACCCGACGATGGTGGCGGCGTCTCTGGTCAGACTACGATCCTCGCCGAGGTAGGACGCGTAGGTGATCATCACGCCCATCCCGAGCGAGAGCGTGAAGAACGCCTGGCCGGCCGCCGCGGGCAGCAGGCTCTGCCAGTTCTCGAGGATGACGCCGAAATCCGGCGACAGGTAGTACTGGTACCCCGCCCCGGAGCCCGGAAGCGTGAACGCCCAGACGGCCATCCCGCCGAGGAGCAGCAGGATCGCCGGCACCATCGCCTTCACCGCGAGTTCGATCCCGCGACGGATGCCGAGCGCGATGATCACGATCGAAAGCGCCATGATCAGCGTGTGAAACAGGAACGCGCCGGTTCCGGTCGAGAAGTCGGCGAACATGATCGCGGCCGCGGGCTCGCCGGCCTCCGCTGCCGCGCTCTCGTAGCCCGCGAGGTGCCCGGCGTAGCTGTCGCGAAAGCCCTCGAGGAAGTACCGAACGAACCAGCCGGCGACGACGCTGTAGTACGACAGGATGACGAACCCGGTGACGATGAACACGCCGCCGACGTACTTCCAGACGTTCCCCCCCAGTTGCATCAGGGCGCCGACCGGGTTCCGCTCGGTGCGCCGTCCGACGACGAACTCGACGAGGATCGCCGGGAATCCGACGAGCGCGACGAACAGCAAGTAAACGATCAGGAAGGCTGCACCCCCGCCTTCGCCCGTGACGAACGGGAACCGCCAGATGTTCCCCAACCCCACCGCGCTCCCGACGGCGGCGAGGATGAACCCCGTTCTCGTGGCCCATGTTTCGCGTTGTACCATGGGTCACTATTTAAAAGACGGCTATATATAACTTTTGTAGAATGCCGCTCTCGGGCATTCGTTCCCGATCAATTGTGGCAGGTTACGGAATTCTTTTCATAATGGTCGTCACACAACCGCGTATGCAACCGACGGAGGTGCTCTCGGCATGACGATGGAGGATCGCATCGAGGAGCTCGAGGAGTTCCGCGAGGAAGCCCGGAAGGGCGGCGGCGAGGAGCGCATCGAGAAGCAACACGAGAAAGGAAAGATGACCGCCCGCGAGCGGATCGACTACTTCCTCGACGAGGGCACGTTCACGGAGTTCGACCAGCTCCGGACCCACCAGACCAGCCAGTTCGGGATGGAGGAGAAGAAGGTTCCGGGCGACGGCGTCGTCACGGGGTACGGCGAGGTCAACGGCCGAACCGTCTTCGTCTTCGCCCACGACTTCACTGTCTTCGGCGGCTCGCTGGGCGAGGTCTTCGCCGAGAAGATCTGCAAGGTGATGGACATGGCGATGGAGGTCGGCGCCCCCATCGTCGGGCTCAACGACTCCGCGGGCGCCCGCATCCAGGAGGGCGTCAAGAGCCTGGCGGGCTTTACCGAGATCTTCCGGCGCAACCAGGAGGCCAGCGGCGTCGTCCCCCAGGTCTCGGGGATCATGGGCCCCTGCGCCGGCGGCGCGGTCTACTCTCCGTCGATCACCGACTTCATCTTCATGGTGAAGGACACGAGCCACATGTACATCACCGGCCCCGGCGTCACCAAGACCGTCACCGGGGAGGACGTCACCCACGAGGAACTCGGCGGGGCGATGACCCACGCCGACAAGACCGGAGTCGCCGAGTTCGCCTGCGAGAGCGAGGAGCAGGCCTTGGACGACATCAAGCGCCTGCTCTCCTACCTCCCACAGAACAACGTCGAGGATCCGCCGCGGGTCGACCCCTGGGACGACCCGGATCGGCGCGACGAGGCCCTCGAGTCGATCGTCCCCGACAGCCCACAGAAGCCCTACGACATGACCGACGTCATCGACAGCGTGGTCGACGAGGGTTCGTTCTTCGAGGTCGCGGAGAACTTCGCGAAGAACATCGTCGTCGGCTTCGGCCGACTCGACGGCCGCTCCGTGGGTCTCGTGGCGAACCAGCCCCGCGTCAACGCCGGCACGCTCACCGTCGATGCCTCGATGAAGGGCTCGCGATTCGTCCGCTTTTGCGATTCCTTTAACATCCCGATCGTCACCTTCGTCGACGTTCCCGGCTACATGCCCGGGACCGACCAGGAACACCGCGGGATCATCCGTCACGGCGCGAAGCTGCTGTACGCCTACTCCGAGGCGAGCGTGCCGCTGCTGACGGTTATCACGCGCAAGGCCTACGGCGGCGCCTACTGCGTGATGGCCTCCAAAAATCTCGGCGCCGACGTCAACTACGCCTGGCCGACCGCCGAGATCGCGGTCATGGGTCCCCAGGGCGCGGTCAATATCCTCTACCGCGAGGAGCTCGCCGAGGCCGAGAATCCCGACGAGCTCCGGGACGAGCTCATCGAGGAGTACCGCGAGGAGTTCGCCAACCCCTACACGGCGACGGACAAGGGCTTTCTCGACGACGTCATCCTCCCGACCGAGACGCGCCCGCGGCTGATCGACGACCTCGAGATGCTCGAGACGAAACGCGAGGACAACCCCGACAAGAAACACGGAAACATCCCGCTCTGAGATGACCGCACAGCACCAACCGGCGGCCGCCGGCGACCCGCTGAGCGCGCTTCCGGAGGGCGTCGACCTCGAGTTGCCCGACGATGCCGACAGCGAGGAGGCCGCGGCCATCGTCGCCGCTATCGGCGCCCACCTCCACGACCAGGCGCTCGCCGCCGCAGCCGCTGCGGCCGACGAGGAGGCGACCTGGCAGGACCGCCGCTGGGCGTTCGCCGGCCGCGTGCGCACCCAGCAGCACCGCGACGTCCGCGTCCCGCTGGACGCGCCGACCGATCCCTGGTCGGCCGCCGGACGGACGGACCGCTTCTGAGCGGCGCTCGAGCTCGCTCCGTTCGCGGTCAGGCTCGTCGGCGAGGAGGCTGCCCGTCGCGGGACGATCGGCGGCCCGACCCCGCGACGCCGATCGCACGCTCCGCAGTCAGGGTCGGTCGCCCCCGGCGTCGGACCGATGGCGCGTAGGGCCGCTCCCAGCGACGGCTGTAAACCGACCCCGACCCGTCGGTTAACCGATTCGTTGCGAAAAAGTAAGGTAGGCACCCCGTGACGGTTCTGACAGAAATGTTCAGGAAGGTTCTCGTCGCGAACCGCGGGGAGATCGCCGTTCGGGTGATGCGGGCCTGCGAGGAGTTGAACGTCGGAACCGTCGCGATCTACTCTGAGGCCGACAAGGACTCGGGGCACGTCCGGTACGCCGACGAGGCCTACAACGTCGGCCCGGCCCGCGCCGCGGACTCCTACCTCGATCACGAGGCGGTCATCGAGGCCGCCCGCAAGGCCGACGCCGACGCGATCCATCCTGGGTACGGCTTCCTCGCGGAGAACGCCGAGTTCGCGAGCAAGGTCGAGGACGCCGAGGGGATCACCTGGATCGGACCGTCGAGTTCGGCCATGGAGTCGCTGGGCGAGAAGACCAAGGCCCGCTCGATCATGAGCGAGGCCGACGTGCCGATCGTTCCCGGGACGACCGACCCCGTCACCGACCCCGAGGAGGTCAAGGCTTTCGGCGAGGAGCACGGCTATCCGATCGCCATCAAGGCTGAGGGCGGCGGCGGCGGCCGCGGGATGAAGGTCGTCTGGGACGAAAGCGAGGTCGAGGACCAACTCGAGAGCGCCAAACGCGAGGGCGAGGCCTACTTCGACAACGACTCGGTCTACCTCGAGCGCTACCTCGAGAACCCCCGCCACATCGAGGTCCAGATCCTCGCCGACGGCGAGGGCAACGTCCGCCACCTCGGCGAGCGGGACTGCTCGCTCCAGCGCCGTCACCAGAAGGTCATCGAGGAGGGTCCCTCCGCCGCGCTGACCGACGCGCTCCGCGAGAAGATCGGCGAGGCCGCCCGCCGCGGCGTTTCGGCGGCCGACTACACCAACGCCGGCACCGTCGAGTTCCTCGTCGAGGAGGAGCTCGGCCGGGACGAACCCCTGGGGCCGGACGCGAACTTCTATTTCCTCGAGGTCAACACCCGGATCCAGGTCGAACACACCGTCACCGAGGAGATCACGGGGATCGACATCGTCAAGCGCCAGATCCGGATCGCCGCGGGCCAGACGATCGACTTCGACCAGGACGACGTCGACATCGACGGTCACGCCATCGAGTTCCGGATCAACGCCGAGAACGCCGCGAACGACTTCGCGCCCGCGACAGGCGGCACGCTGACGACGTACGACCCGCCGGGCGGGATCGGCGTCCGCATGGACGACGCGCTCCGGCAGGGCGACGAGCTCGTCACCGACTACGACTCGATGATCGCGAAGCTGGTCGTCTGGGGCGAGGACCGGGACGAGTGCATCGAGCGCTCGCTGCGGGCCCTGCGCGAGTACGAGATCGAGGGGATCCCGACGATCGTCCCGTTCCACCGGCTGATGCTCACCGACGAGCGGTTCGTCGAGAGCACCCACACGACGAAGTACTTGGACGAGGAGCTCGACGAGAGCCGGATCGCCGAGGCCCAGGAGCAGTGGGGATCCGAGAGCGCCGACGCCGACGGTGAGGAGGACGCCGTCGAACGGGAGTTCACCGTCGAGGTCAACGGCAAGCGCTTCGAGGTCAACCTCGAGGAACACGGCGCGCCCGCGATCGCAGCCGGCGACGGCGGCGCCCAGGCCCAGCCCCAGGCCGGCGGCCCGCCCGAACCGGCGGGCGGAAGCGACGACGGCGAAACCGAGATCGAGGGCGACGGCGAGACCGTCGACGCCGAGATGCAGGGGACGATCCTCGGCGTCGAGGTCGAGGTCGGCGACGAGGTCGCCGCCGGCGACGTGCTGGTCGTCCTCGAGGCGATGAAGATGGAAAACGACGTCGTCGCCTCCCGTGGCGGCACCGTTTCCCAGATCGCCGTCGAGGAAGGCGAGAGCGTCGACATGGGCGATACGCTGGTCGTCCTCGAGTAGCGGTTCGAGGCGTCTTTTCGACGGGTGAGCGCTCAGCTCCCGACGACGTCCTCGTCGGTCGGCCCCTGGCCGTCGAACTCGGCGACCAGGTCGTCGAGACGGGCGGGATCGTCCGCGACGGTGAGCCGCCGGGTCGCGGTCTCGCAGTCCGCGTCGACGCCGAGGTCCGCACAGACCAGGTCGGCCGTCGCCTCGGCCATCTTCCGGTAGGTCGTCAGCTTTCCGCCGACGATCGTCGCGAGGTTGTCGACGCCCTCCTCGCCGTGCTCGAGCAGGTGAAAGCCCCTCGAGATCCCCCGCGCGTCGATCGCGGCCTCCTCGGGCTCGTAGAGGGGACGAACGCCCCACCAGGTCCGCAGGTGGGCGGCGTCGGCGACCGCGGGCAGCATCTTCGCACACTCCTCGACGGAACGTTCGACCTCCCAGTCGGCTCGCTCGTACTCCTCGGGGTCGTCGACGGGGACGCTGGTCGTCCCGAGGACGACCTCGTCGTCGTGGGGGACGACGATGTCGCCGTCGTCGGGATCGCGACAGCGGTTGAGAACCGGCTCGAGGCGGTCGTAGTCGACCGAGACCATCACGCCCCGCGTGGGCTGGAGCTCGACGGTCGCGCCGACCAGCTCGGCGATCGACGACGCGTAGGGCCCCGCGGCGTTGACGACGTACGTCGGCTCGATCGTTCCGTCGACCTCGCCGCCGAGTTCGACCTCGGTGATCCGCCCGCCCTCGCGTCGCATATCCGTCACGGGCGCGTGGGTCAACACGTCGGCGCCGTGTTCGCGGGCGTCGGCCGCGTTCGCCGCGACCAGCCGCGAGGGGTAGACGACGCCGTCGGGAACCCGCAGCGCCCGTTCGACGTCCTCGCTCAGGTCCGGAACCACCTCCCGCGCGGTATCGCCGTCGACGACCTCCGTCGGGATGCCGACCTCCTTACAGGCCTCGCGTTTGGCCTCGAAGTAGGCCGGATCGTCCTCGCTCAACTGGACGAACAGGCCGCCTGTCTCCCTGATGCAGGCGCCCGCGATCTCGGCGAGCGTGCGGTTCTCCTCGAGGCAGGCTCGGGCCTCGGGCCCGTCGGCCTCGGCGTAGCGGGCGCCGCTGTGGAGCAGGCCGTGGGAGCGTCCCGAGGTGCCCGCCGAGAGCCCGCCGCGCTCGGCGAGGGTGACGTCGACGCCCCGAAGCGCGAGGTCCCTGGCGATTCCGGTGCCGGTGGCGCCCCCGCCGACCACGAGGACGTCGGTTCGTCGATCCATACCGTCGCGAGGGCCCGGAGACGGACATGCCTTTCACCTTACGCGGTCGGGTTGGGCGACTCGCGTTCCCAGGGGAGCGGGCCGTCGTACCCCTCGGGAACGTACGGACAGAGCGGGTCGCTCGCCAGCGGGTTTCCGGTGTGAGTGTACGCTCGCGAGCGGCTGCCGCCGCAGATCGTTCGGTAGGGGCAGGCGCCGCACTTCCCCTCGAGGGCCTCGCGGTCCCGTAACTTGCCGAACAGGGGCGCCTCGCGGTACAGCTCGTGGACGGGCCGCTCCCGGACGGAGCCGACCGACCGCGGGAGAAAGCCCGAGGGGAAGACCTCGCCCGCGTGGCTGACGAACGCGAAGCCGTCGCCCGCGATGACGCCCGCCCGTCCGCCCGCGTCCGAGTCGTCGTCCGCGCTGCGCTGCGCGAGCACGCGGCGGTAGTGGGGCGCCTCGGTCGTCTTGAGCCCGAACGGCTCCTCCTCGGCGACGGCGGCGAGCCACCGCATCACGGCGTCGGCCTCGGCGGGGTCGATCGGCTCGAGGACCCGTCCCCGACCGATCGGGACGAGGAAGAAGACACTCCACATCACGGCGCCGAGTTCGGTCAACAGGGTGCGGATCGCGGGGAGCTCGCCGACGGTCTCCCGGCAGACGGTCGTGTTGACCTGGACCGGAATCCCGACGTTGCGCGCGTCCTCGACGGCCCGGATCGTCTCCGCGAAGCTGCCCGTCTCCCCGCGGAAGGCGTCGTGGCTCTCGGCGGACGCTCCGTCGAGGCTGACCGCGAGTCGCCTGAGCCCCGCGTCGGCGAGCGCTTCGATCCGCTCGGCCGACAGCGAGCGGGTCCCGCTCGGCGTCATCGTCATCCGCAGCCCCAGCTCGTCTCCGTAGGCTACCAGCTCCGCGATATCGTCCCTGACGAGCGGGTCCCCGCCCGAGAGGACCACGAGCTGTCCCTCCCCGAACGCGGCCGCGTCCTCGAGCAGGCGCTTCCCCTCGGCGGTCGTGAGCTCGTCGGGGTGACGGTCGGGCTGTGCGTCGGCCCGGCAGTGGTCACAGGAGAGGTCACAAGCCTGCGTCACTTCCCAGATGAGCACGACCGGTCGCTCCGAGGTGTCGACGTGGTACATCGGCTGGATCTGCCGTCGGCCGGGGCAAATTCCTTCCAGCCCGTTCTCGGAACCCGAGAACTCGGCGGAACACGTTCGCCTCCGCGAGCGGTGTTCCAGAATCCCGAGAACGGACGAAACGACCTTCGGGGTTCCCCCGGAGCGCTTGCGTATGGTCGAGAAGACGATCCGTTCGAAGGTCGAAGGAGCAAAGCGAACGACTGCGACACCCCGGTGGGAGGTGTTCGTTCGCGACGCGGAGACCGAGCCGCTGAGCTACGTCGGCACCGTGGTCGCGCCCGACGAGGAGACCGCCCACGAGCGCGCCTCGCGGCTGTTCGGCTGGTACGCGGTCGACGTCTGGCTCTGTCCGGCCGCCGACGTCGTGCGGTACTCGGCGCGGGGGCGTGAGGCCGAGGCGGGCGGAGACGATACCGTCCCCGGAGAACGCGGCGGGACGGAGCCGCGGGTCTACGAGGAGACCGAGGGAACACCCCGGGTGCGCGAGCGCTGACGGACGGCGCGGACGGATCGCCGTCGGTCACGACCCGGAACCGCGTCCCGTCTCAACAACAGAACATGAACGGGTAGATCATCGCCACCCGGTCGCCGTCCTCGAGTTCGGTCTCGAACCCCTCGAAGTGCTCGTTGAACCGGCCGTTGATACAGACGCGGGCGTAGGGACGGGTCTGGTCGCCCTCGGGGTTCTTCCGCCAGGTGCCCGGCAGTTCGTCGGGGACGGGGGCCCACCCGTGGGCGGTCGCGTCGGCCTCGGTTTCGGCGATGAGCATCTCCTCGACGTCGTACTCCTCGAAGAAGGCCTCGAGGAACTCCCGAAGCGTCGTCCCCTCGAACGCGAACTCGAGGGCGTAGGCGCCGACGGCGTCGCGAACGTGGCCGGTACAGCGAACGTCGACGGTCGTCACTCCTACCTGCTGGTCGGCCGCGGCAGTAGTCTGCGCTGTCATAGCCGACTCGACGGGCCGAGCAGACAAACGGTCGGTCCCGAACAAGTTCGGCCCAGGATTCCCGACGCGGTCGTCCGCCCCGAACGATGTCGCCGCCCCAGGCGGATCGACCCGGCTTCCGTATGACTGTTTTTACAAAAATTCTGACGGTCATCCGCCAGTCAATAAGTAATGAACAGTATTTTAGCCTAGGAGAAGGAAGAAAAAGACTATGTACCGATAATCGCTGTGTCTGAGTGCAGACGATGTCCCTCCAGACAGACCACCCACCACGCCCCGCGAACGACGCCGAGACGGAGGCGGCGTCACTCTCCGACGACGACGTGTTCCACATCCTGCAGACGAACCGTCGCCGGGACGCGATCCGATACCTCCTCGAGCAGGACGAACCGGTCCGGATGCGCGACGTCGCCGAATACGTCGCCGCGATCGAGAACGATACCTCAGTCGCGAAACTGACCTCCACGGAGCGCCAGCGCGTTTACATCCCGCTGTACCAGTCCCACCTCCCGAAGCTCGACTCGGAGGGGATCATCGAGTACAACAAGTCCCGCGGGATCGTTCGACCGACCGAGAAACTCGAGCTCTTTCGGCCGTACCTCGAGCTCTCCGGCGTCGGCGAGGCCGACGGCGGCGCCGCGGAACGGCCCGACGCGGTCCGCGCAGCGGCGAGCGCGAGCCTGCTGTTGGCCTCGGCGATCGGCGCCTACGCCGCGGTCGGCGCCGCCGCGACCAGCCTCCCGCTGGCGATCGCCCTCGGCGCGGTCGCGTTCCCCGGGTTCGTTCTCGGGACGGTCGCCACCGCCCGGCTCGCGCTGGGGCTCGACTCGGAGGGCGTCCCGTCGCTCCTTCGGTCCGGGGAGTAGGCTCGAGAACGACGGGTGGGTGTGTCTCTCCGGTATCTACAGTACGGTGCGAATCCCCTTCCTCGGCGAGGCTCTCGGCGCGAGCAGGGCGGATACGGCGCCGCTCGGTTTCATTCGACGATTCGAACGGCGCCCGTGACCGCGTCGACGTCGACCGCGACGGGTCCGCGATCGCTCTCGAGGGTCACGGTCCAGGTGCCGCTGGTTCGGTAGGGTGGCTCCCGGAGCGAGAGCTCCGCGTACCCCTCCGTCGCCGCCCGCTCGCGGGCCAGCCGTTCCGCCTCGGCCGAGTCCTCGATCTCGATCTCGTCGGTCAGCCGGACCGTGACGACGGGGACGTCCGCCAGGCGAACGACCCGCTCGGCTACGCTCCCAACCAGCACCCGATCCAGCCCCGTTCGGCCCTGGGTCCCCATGACGAGCATGTCGATCCCCTCCTCGTCGACGTACTCGAGGATCGCCTCGTGGGGAACGCCGCTCTCGACGGCGGTCCGTACCGGGACACCGTCGCGCGCGGCCTCGCGCTCGACGCGCTCGACGGCCCGACGGGCCCCCGCGGTCGCGTCCGCCCGGTTCTCGAGGGCTCCCAGCGGTCCCTCGGGGACGACCGACAGCGCGTGTACCGTCGCGTCGAATCGGTTCGCGATCGTCAACGCATGGGCGATCGCTCGTCGCGTTCCGTCGCTCCCGTCGGTCGGCACGAGGACGTGCTGGTACATCGTCTCGAGGTTGGGGCGGTGAGAGTAAATACCTCGGGCCGGCGCTCGGACCGAGCGGTTCCCCTGCCCGACACGGTTTAGCGTCTGTAAGAGTGACAGGTCTCCGACGAACAGTGTAAACGCTTTTTACTACGGGCGAAAACGTTGTCGTGAGACATGGCAAACCTTGTCAACGCCGTCGCGGAGACCGCCCGCGAGCACGGCGACGCCGCGGCCGTCGGGTTCCGGGGGAACGAGACCAGTTACGAGGAGTTCTGGGAACAGACGGGAGCGTTCGCCGCCGCGCTCGCCGAGCGCGGGGTCGGCGAGGACGACCGGGTCGCGATCTACCTGCCGAACGTCCCGCCGTTTCTGGTCGCGTTCCACGGGACGTTGCGGGCGGGCGGCGTCGTCGTGCCGATGAACCCACAGTACAAGGCCCGCGAGATCGGTCACCTGCTCGCCGACAGCGGGGCCGAGGTCGTCGTCGCGCTGACCGACCTCGTCCCGTTCGTCGAGGAGGTACGCGACGAGACCGACGTCGAGCACGTCGTCGGCGTCGGCGAGGGGGAGGCCGACGGGGCGATTCCGTTCGAGGAGTTCCTCGAGCCGGGCGCCCCCGAGGTCGTCGAGCGCGACGACGACGACGTCGCCGTCCAGCCCTACACCAGCGGGACGACGGGGCAACCGAAGGGCGTCGAGCTCACCCACCGCAACCTCGAGTCTAACGCCCGGATGGCGAACGAGCTCGTTCCGGAGGGGATCCGCCCGGAGGACAAACAGCTCGGCGTCCTCCCGCTGTTTCACATCTACGGGATGACCGTCGTCATGAACGCGACGCTGTTCAGCGGGGGGACCTACTACGCGGTGCCCCAGTGGGACGCCCAGGAGGCCGTCTCGCTCGTCGAGGAGGAGGAGCTGACGCTGATGCACGGCGTGCCGGCGATGTACAACGACGTCATCAACCAGCCCGACGCCGAGTCGTTCGACCTCTCCTCGCTGCGTCTCTGTGGCGTCGGGGGCTCCGGGATCCCCGTCGAGGTCCTCCGGCGGTTCGAGGAGCTGTACGACGTGCGGGTCTACGAGGGGTACGGGCTGACCGAGACGAGCCCGGTCACCCACTTCAACAGTCCGACCGAGGGCCGGCGCGTCGGCAGCATCGGCAAGTCCCTGCCCGGCGTCGACTCCCGGGTCGTCGACGGGGACTTCGAGGAGATTCCGCCCGTCGAGGAGGGGCCGCTCGACGAGGACGAGGCCGACCTCGACGAGGTCACCGGCGAGATCGTCGTCGCCGGGCCGAACGTGATGAAGGGGTACTACGGGCTGCCCGAGGCGACCGCGGAGGCGTTCACCGAGGCCGACGGCAAGACGTGGTTCCACACCGGCGACCTGGGATACCGCGACGCGGACGGCTTCTTCTACGTCGTCGACCGGGAGAAACACACGATCGTCACGGGCGGGTACAACGTCTACCCGCGCGAGGTCGAGGAGTTGCTCTTCGAACACGAGGCCGTCGCCGATGCCGCCGTCGTCGGCATCCCCGACGAGCGCCGCGGGGAGACCGTCAAGGCCTACCTCGTGTTGACTCCCGAGGCCGACGTCACGCCCGACGAGATCAGGGAGTACTGCCTGACGAACCTCGCCGAGTACAAACACCCCCGCGAGGTCAAGTTCGTCGAGGAACTCCCCCGGACGACTACCGGGAAGGTCCAGAAGTTCAAGCTCCGCGAGCGCGAGGAGGCGGCCGCCGAGTAGCCGCCTCGAGGGCTCACGCTCGAACCCTGCCGTCGAAGCGCGACACCGATCCGCGCGAACAGGTGGGAGGTGATATCACGCACCCCGAAAGTCATTTATTTTATCACCGGGTAGGTAGTACGTCGCCTTTCCTGCGGGTGGGCGCGAGGTGCAAATGACGAACACAAGAGACGTACTCGTATTCGGACTGCTGGCTATCGTGTGGGGATCGGGCTTTACTGCGATCGAGATCGGGTTGGAGTCACTGCCGCCGGTGCTGTTCGCGGCGTTTCGCTTCGACGCCGCCGCGCTCGTCTTCTTCGCGCTGGTCGTCGCGAGCGGCGCCCGGCTGCGTCCGCGGACTCGCGACGACGTTCGACTGATCCTGACGACGGGCGTCTTCCTGATCGGCGTCCACTTCGCCCTGCTGTTTCTCGGGCAGAACTACGTCTCGAGCGCCGTCGCGGCGATCGTCCTGAGCTTCGCACCGATCGTCACGCCCGCGATCGCGCTCGCGGCGCTGCCGTCCCACCAGGTCCGGGCGACGGACGTGCTCGGCCTGCTGGTCGGATTCGTCGGCGTCGCCGCCATCGCCGCCGCCGGCGGTTCGCTCGGCGGTCGGCTCGCGGGCGTCGCGCTCCTGTCCGGGGCGGCTGTCGCGTTCGCACTCGGTTCCGTCCTCACCCGTCGGTTCTCGCGGACCCTGCCGCTGGTCTCGCTGCAGGCCTGGTCGATGCTCGTCGGCGCCGGGATCCTCCACGCCCTCAGCCTCGTTCACCCGACGGAAGCGCTCTCGAGGGTCGACTGGAACGGCGGGGCGCTCGCGGCGATCGCCTACCTCGGGATCGTCTGCAGCGTCGGCGGGTTCCTGCTGTACTTCCGCCTGCTCGAGGGCGTCGGGCCGACCGACGCGAGCCTCGTCAGCTACGCGACGCCGATCGTCGCGGCGGGGTTCGGCGCCGCGGTGCTCGGCGAGCCGATCACGAGTGCGATGGTGCTCGGCTTCGGACTCATCGCCGTCGGGTTCGCCCTCTGTCAGATCCGTCCCCTCTGGCGGCTCGTTCGGGGCCTCCCCGGCCCGCAGCACCGTCCGTCCGCGGCCGAAACCGTTCGGGTCCGGGGCAACGAGTACGTCCTCGAGGAGCCGACCGTCGAGCGCGCTCGAGTCGGAACGGGCGAGGGGTACGGGCCGTCCCGCGGCGGGGGCGCAGCCTCCGATCCGATCGCCGACGACTGAGCGAGCCGAGCCGAGGGTGCGATCGACAACGGGATCCGCGCTACCGTTTCTCGGGACCGTCCGACTCGAGCGGACACAGCTCCGCCTCCGGATCGGAGGTCGTCGACCGACAGCGCGCGAACCACGTCCGCGGCTCGTCGTACGGCAACAGGTCGGCGACCGCGGCGTAACAGTCGACCCCTCGAGCGCCGTCTCGGTCGTCCGACCGTTCCTCCTCCCCGTCGGCGTCCCTGGCCGAGTCCGGCTCGGACACCCGGATCGACGCCGTCTCGTGGCCGTCGAATCGAACGTCGACGCGGTACCGTCCGGGCGCCGACGGCCACCCGCAGTCGACGTCCGTCCCCGGAACGACCCCCTCACCGTCATCGTACGCCGCGACCGTCTCGGTCGTCGAGAACACGCGGTCCCCGCCGCGGTACACCGCGACGCGAGCGGTTCGCTCCCGGTCGGTCTGGTTCGTGAGAACGACCCGACCCAGGTGGACGTTCTTACCCTGCTCGTCGAAAACCGCGGCGCAGCCGGCGGTGGCGACGCCGACACCGGATCCGAGCGAAGCGAGGATCGTCCGTCGGTTCATAGCCGATACGCTCCACGCCGAAGCAAGTGTCTTCGGGCCTACGGCTCCTCGAACCCGGCCTCCTCGAGCGAGCCGCCGACGGGCGCGAGCGTCGAGATCCGGGCGTTCTCCTTGATCTCGAGTCCCCCGTCGGGGATCGACAGCGGGAGCAACGGGAGGTGGGAGTCGACCTGGACCGTCGGGTGAGCGCCCCCGCGGGCCAGCAGCTCGTTGTTCGGCTGGAGCAACAGCGGCTCCTCGAGGTCGGTGAGGAACTCGTTGTGCTGGACGACGTAGCGGCCGCCCTCGAGGTTCCACCAGCCGTACTCGTCGTCGGGGTCGCGGCGGGTCGTCTCGACGGGCTCGAGGTCGGCGTCGGCCAGCTCGTCCCCGCCGAAGTCGAGGCTGCCGGGAGCGGCGACCGCGTAGATCGCGCTCACCGTCAGGTCGATTCCGCGATCGTGGACCTGCGTCGGCTGGTACACCAGGTTGTCGACGGCATTTGCGAGCGGGTGGTCGTCGCTCATATCGGTCGAACCGACGGTCCCGAGCGGCAAAAAATATGCCGCTCGAGGGGACTCCCCGAAGGCTTTGGTGGCGCCTCCCCGAGGATTCGGTATGGTCGACGTCCTCAGCGAGGAGATGGCGAGGTTCGTTCGCGCGGTCGGGCCGGCGCCCGACGAGACGCTCCGTGAGATGGACGAGTACGCGGACTCGGCGGGCTTTCCCCACGTCGGTCCCGAGGTGGGCGGATTCCTGCGGTTTCTCGCCCGCGCCGTCGACGCCGAGCGGATCTTCGAGTTCGGTTCGGGCTACGGCTACTCGGCGTACTGGTTCGCCGACGCACTCCCCGCCGACGGCGAGATCGTCCTCACCGAGGTCGACGCGGACGAACTCGAGCTGGCCCGCGAGTACATGGCCGCGGGCGGTCACGACGCCGTAGCCCGGTACGAACTCGGCGACGCCCTCGAGACGATCGAGGGGTACGCGGGGCCGTTCGACGTGGTGTTGATCGACCACCAGAAGGACCGCTACGTCGACGCCCTCGAGGCCGTCCGGTCGAAGGTGCCCGTCGGCGGCGTCGTCGTCGCCGACAACGCGATCACTGCCGGACCGATCGAGTTCGAGACGCTGCTCGAGGTCGCAGAGCGCGAGGCCGGCGGGGACGGCGAGTGGTCGATCCCGGAGTCGGCCAACGAGCACACCCGCGGGATCGCGGCCTACCTCGAGCGCGTGACTCGGGATCCGGCCTTCGAGACGGTCGTGCTCCCGCTTGGCGAGGGGATCGCGGTGAGCTACCGCGTGGAGTAGTCGGACTCGCCCTCGAGGACCTGCTCCTCGGCGACGTCGGCGCCCGCACTGGCGTACTCCCGAAATCCGAGAAAGACGGTAGCCGAACAGGAGAGCAACAGCGCCGTCCACGTCAGCGCCGACAGCGAGCGAACCCCGGCGGCCGTCGTTCCGGGGGCGGCGCCGGCGACCGTCTCGAGGCCGACGAGGTGGAGTCCGGCGACGCCGAGAAAGCCGATCCAGAGCCCGAGCGAGAGCCGAGCGAGCTCCGGGCGGGACACCCGATCGGCGTACTGCGCGACGCAGTAGACGCCGCCGACGGCGAGCGCGGTCGCGCCGACGGTCGTCGCGGGCCCCACGTCACCCGCAGTCGCCGCGCCGGCACCGGCAAAGAGAACGAGCGAGACGGCGAGTAACCGCTGTTTTGAGCGATGAACTGTCGGAATCACGTCGAGCACCGTTTTCCTGGGTGCAACACTCGGCCGTACAAATACCTGTTGGCTACTCCGAGCGGAGGGCGGATCCGGGCGGACCGAACGCTCGAGGAGCCGAACCGGTAGCCCTCGGTCGACGCGTCAGTCGCTCTCGCTCCGGTCGGCGGCTCGAACGACGTTCTCGACGAGCGCCGCGAGCGTCACCGGACCGACCCCGCCGGGAACGGGCGTGATCGCGCGGACTCGTTCGCTCGCGCTCTCGAAGTCGACGTCGCCGACGACCGTCCCGTCGGGTCGGCGGTTCGCGCTGACGTCGACGACGACGGCCTCGGGGGCGAGCATCGAGCCGTCGACCAGCTCCGGGACGCCCGCGGCGGTAACGACGATGTCCGCGCGGCGGGTGTGGGCCTCGAGGTCGGCCGTCTTCGAGTGACAGACCGTGACCGTCGCGTTGCCCCCGGAACGATCCTGCAGGAGTCGATTGGCCAGCGGTCGCCCGATCGCGCCCGAGCGGCCGACGACGACGACGTCGGCGCCCGCGACCGAGATCTCGTACGCCGACAGCAGCCGATCCACCGCCGCGGTCGTAGCCGGGACGAACCGCGGCTCCCCGGCGACGAGCCGTCCGAGATTCGTCGGGTGGAGGCAGTCGACGTCCGCGGCGGGATCGAGCCGGCGCCGCGCCGCCGACAGCGGGACGTGGTCGGGGAGCGGCGCCTGGACGAAGACGGCGTCGACCCCGGAATCGTCGGACAGGCGTTCGATCTCCCGGTACAGTCGCTCGGCCGGCGCGTCGGGCTCGAGGCGGACGTCGCGGGTGGCGATCCCGACGTCGGCGCACGTCTCGTGTTTCAGTTCGACGAACCGCTCGTCGGCCGGGTCGTCGCTCATCAGCACCGTTCCGAGCGTCGGCACCGTCCCCTCCTCTCGGAGACGCTCGACCCGCTCGCCGGCGCGCTCGAGGATCGGCGTCGCGACCGGATCCCCGCGGAGCAGTTCTGGCGACACGTCCTCCCTTCGTCGACCGAGGACTTGTAGGGTTCGCCGCCTCGGGTCGAGGGCCCGGACGGCTGGAAAGCATTTGGTCGTCCCGTTCGATAGCCCGACCATGGCATACGAGTACGCGGAGGACGGCGCCGAACGGCTGCTCGAGACGTACGACACCGACGCCGCGACGGGCGCGGCGTCGTCGCAGTTCCCGCGGGACGACAGGCGCCCGGAGCTGTCCCTGCTGCGACGGCTCCTCTTTCCGGGCTGCTGGAACGCCGCCGAGTTGCTGACCGACGAGGCGGCGCTCCGGGAGACGCTCACCGAACTGGGCTCGCACTACGAGCGGGGGATCAGAGCCTACGGGGGGTCCGACCCCGCGGCGACGACGACCGACGTGCTCGATCGGCTGCCGGAGCTGCGCCGCACGCTCGAGAAGGACGTCGAGGCCGCCTACAAGGGCGATCCGGCCGCGCGGTCGGTCATCGAGGTCGTTCGGTCCTATCCCGGGCTGCAGGCGATCACGATGCAGCGGGTCGCACACTGTCTCTACGAGGCCGGCGCCCCCGAGTACGCCAGGGAGCTGACCGAGTACGCGAAGTCGGTCACGGGGATCGACATCCATCCGGGGGCCCGGATCGGCGACTACTTCTTCGTCGACCACGGCACCGGGGTCGTCATCGGGGAGACGGCGACGATCGGCGACTGGGTCCGGCTCTACCAGGACGTGACGCTGGGAGCGTTGCACTTCGAGGAGGCCGAGGACGACGAGAAGGCGCTGAAGAAGGGGTACAAGCGCCACCCCGACATCGGCGACAACGTCGTGATCGGCGCGGGCACGAAGGTACTGGGCGCGATCACCGTCGGCGACCACGTCAGCATCGGCGCTAACTCCTGGGTAACGGAGGACATCCCGGACCAGACGAGCGTGTTCGTCTCCGAACACCCCGAGCAGGAGCGAAAGCGAAACGGGTGAGCCGTCAGCGGTGCTTCTCGAGCGTTTCGGCCCGCCAGGACTCGAGATCGGGCACCTGGTTGAACGCGTAGATGTGAACCCCGCGAATGTCGTAGTAGGGGTCGGTCGCGTAGGGGGCGAGCCCCTCGAGCAGCGTGTCCGGCGAGTACGTGCCCCTGGAGCCGACGAGCTGACGAACGAA
Source organism: Natronococcus sp. JC468 (assembly GCF_012163165.1). Lineage (NCBI taxonomy): Archaea > Methanobacteriati > Methanobacteriota > Halobacteria > Halobacteriales > Natrialbaceae > Natronococcus > Natronococcus sp. JC468. The sequence goes on along the minus strand of NZ_JAAVUO010000014.1, from coordinate 18,401 downwards.
GCCGACGATCCCGCTGGTCTTTTTGAGGAAGCGAACGGAGTCGCCGACGCCGACCTTCTGCGAGATACCGAGCAGCCGCTGGTACTTCATCACACCCGGGATTCCGATCTCGACGGGGAGCTCGACGCCGCGGTCGCGGATCTCCTCGATCCACTCGAGGACGGCGTCGGGATCGTAACACAGCTGGGTCACGATGTAGGTGGCGTAGGGCTCTTTCGCGGCCATCGACTCGGCCAGCGTCTCGTCGTCGAGGAAGGCGTGGCCCTCGGGGTACCCCGTGATGCCGACCTCCGCGAACTCGTAGGGAAGCTCCTCGAGGGCGACCAGCAGCTCGTAGGCGGACTCGAACTCCCCGGCCGGTTCCTCGCGGTCCCCACCCGGCACGAAGACGTCCGTAACGCCCGCGTCGGTGAGCCGGCGGGCGATCTCCGCGAGGTGGTCCCGGTCCTCGACGTAGCGGGCGGCGACGTGGGGGACGATCTCGTAACCGCGCTCGCTGGCCCGTTCGCTCCACTCGATCGTCGCCTCGAGCCCCAGCGTCGGGGAGGTGGTGATGGCGATCTCGGATCCCTCGGGGAGGTGGCCGAGCTGCTCGTCGATGCTCTCGAACGGCATCAGCTCGAAGCGGGGCTTCTCGAGCAGTTCGACCATCCCCTCGGCGGTCGGCATCGATTGGATGTCACTGGACATGGGTCGGTTCGTTCACCTGGCGCGGCTCCCGCCGTCGATCGATCGCGAGTGTGGGCGTCGCCCGGAGCGCACGTGGTTGGCAGACATTATCAGACAGGTCCGCTCGAGAACACATAAATCGAACGACGAGGGGGGTTCGAACCGCAACGTGACGACTCTCGAGAACGTCGTGGAAGCGGTCGGGCCGGTGCGGCGGTGGTCCGATCCGGAACCGTCGGGGGATCGACGCGACTGCGGTTTTTAGTGGCTCGAGCGGAGAGGGAGGTCCATGCGACCGGGTACGGGGGTAAGTCCCCGCTGTGAGCGCTGCGGGTACGAACTCGAGGGCGACGAGGCGGGCTGTCCCGGCTGTGGGTTCAATCCCCGCCAGATCGGGCTGCGCGTCTCGATGGGGTTTCTCCTGATCGTCGTCTGTTCGATGACCGCGCTCTCGATCCCCCTGCTGACGGGACTGGCGCCGGTTCTCCTCGCGCTCGCGGCCGTCTCGTTCGGGCTCGCCGTCGCGACGTTCGCGGTTTCGTTTCTCGCGACGCCGTCCCGGCTCGGATTCCTGTTCGTGCGGCCCTGAATCGGCGACGCCGTCGGGACGGCCCCGCTGCAGGTCGAAAGGTCTATCCGGCGGTGTGTGCCTCGGGTAACTACACGGATCGTTACCAAAACTATATGCCGAACTGCAGGCAAACCACATACTGTGATTGACAGGGAGTATCATTCGTGATTCGTTCCCACCCCGGGTCGTCGTAACGGCGGCTCGAACGGTCGGAGCCGAGGGGGCGGCCCGATCGGCCAGACGGTGTGTCACGAACGGTCACCTCGAAACAGGGTCGATCGACGACTTCGGACGGAGCGACAACGGCGACACGAACACGGAGGGAAACTATGGCAGACGAAGATAAGCGCGGTATCCAGGGACAACTCTTCCACGCGGAGACCGACCGAGAACCGGGCGACAGAAACTGGCAGGGGTACGGGTTCGACATCAATCCACCCGTATTCCTCACCGCAGGCGGGCTGATCGTGCTGTTTATCGTGCTCTCGCTGGCGTTTCCCGACCAGGCGGGAACGGCGTACCAGGAAACCCGGGTCGCGGTGTCGGACTACTTCGACTGGCTGTTCATCCTGGCGGCGAACACCTTCATCATCTTCATGGTCTACCTCGCCATCAGCAAGTACGGTTCGATCCGGCTGGGCGGGGTCGACGGCGAGAAGGAGTTCAGCGACATCTCCTGGATCGCGATGCTGTTCAGCGCCGGGATGGGGATCGGCCTCATGTTCTTCGGCGTCGCCGAGCCGGTGTTCCACCTCTTCGATCCGCACCTGGGCGCGGAGGCGGGAACCGACGGCGCCGGCGAGGTGGCGATGGCGGTGTCGCTGTTCCACTGGGGCTTTCACCCGTGGGCGATCTACGCGCTGGTCGCGCTCGGACTCGCCTTCTTCTCGTTCAACCGCGGACTTCCGCTCACCTTCCGATCGGTGTTCTACCCGGTGCTCGGAGACCGGATCTACGGCTGGCCGGGCCACGTCATCGACGTCTTCACCATCTTCGCGACGCTGTTCGGTCTCGTCACCTCGCTGGGACTGGGCGCGCTACAGATCAACGCCGGGTTGACGTTCGTCGGCGACGAGATCGCCGCGTTCCCCGCCGTCCCCGACGCGACCTGGGTGGCCGTCGCGATCATCGCGGTCGTCACGGGGCTGGCGACTATCTCCGTCTACCTCGGCCTCGATAAGGGGATCCGACGGCTCAGCAACCTCAACCTCACGCTGATGATGATCCTGCTCGGCTCGGTGTTCGTCCTCGGACCGACGCTGTTCATCCTCGGCGCCCTGCCCCAAGGGATCGGCGGCTACCTCGGCAACTTCTTCGAACTGTCCTTTTTCGGCGGCGCCTTCGACAGCCACTACTTCCAGGGCTCGGAGTTCTACGGACCCGGCGGTGAGGGGGAGGGGAACTTCCTCGTCGACTGGACGGTGTTCTACTGGGCCTGGTGGATCTCCTGGTCGCCGTTCGTCGGCATGTTCATCGCGCGGATCTCGAAGGGACGGTCCGTCCGGGAGTTCGTCGGCGGCGTCCTCCTGATCCCCGTCATCTTCTCGTTCGCCTGGTTCGCCACGATGGGCGGGAGCGCGCTGAACTTCGAGCTGAACGAGGCGACCGCGGGCACCATCAGCGGCCCCGTCTTCGAAACCGGCGAGGAGGTCGCGATGTTCGCGATGTTCGAACTGATGCCGGGGACGGTGGTCCTCTCGGTGCTCGCGATCGTTCTCGTGACGACGTTCTTCGTGACCTCCTCGGACTCCGGATCGCTCGTCCTCGAGCACCTGAGCACCGGCGGCAAACACGAGACACCCCCGGCCGGCCGGGTCTTCTGGGCGGTCTCGGAAGGGCTCGTCGCCGCCACGCTCCTGATCGCCGGCGGCGACGCGGCCGTCGAGTCGCTGCAGGCGGCGGCTATCGCCAGCGGGCTTCCGTTCACCCTCATCCTGCTGTTTATGATGTACGCCGTACTGACGGGGCTCAGACGGGAGTACAGGACGCTCCAGTCCGACGAGTTTACCGAGCTGATCGAGGACCTCCAGGAGGACGACGAGATCGTCGTCAGGAGTCGGACCGGCGACCTCGTCACGCACGTCAGAACCAGGGACGGCACCGTCGTCGACGTCGGCGACGACTGATCGCCTACGAGCGGACGACGGTCACCGGCTGCGGACACCGCCGAAGGACCTTCTCGACGTTGGACCCGAGGTACTTCTCGAGGGTTCCCCGGCCGCGTTCGGCCACGACGACCGCGTCGATCGACGCGGCGTCGGCGTAGTCGACGATCGCTCCGGCGACCGCTCCCGACTCGACCGCGCCGACGGCCTCGAGCCCCCGATCCTCGGCCCGATCGACGACCTCGTCGACGACCCCGTGGCCGTACTGGCGGTACTCCTCGAGTCCCGCCTCGCTCGCGCCGACGCTGCGGACGTACGACCCCTTCGTCTCGACGACGTAGAGAGCGTGGACCTCGGCGTCGAACGTCGCCGCCAGCTCCAGCCCGTGCTCGACCGCGGCCTCGGCTTTCCGGCTCCCGTCCGTCGCGATCAGTATCCGGTCTAGCATACCCGTTCACGCCGGGATTCGGCGGACTCGCGCAAATAGTTTGGGCCACGCTCACGGCGGCGGGGTCGAGCCACCGTCGGACGGCTCACGGGGCGTTGATCTCCCGGACGTAGATCGAGAACGCGACGAACGTCAGCAGCGTGCCGGCGACGAAGTGTCGCCCCGCCAGCAAGAGACCGACGCTGGCGAGAGCCAGCACCACCGCGAGGATCGTGGCGGCGAGCGCGACGCGTCTGGACATACCGAGTTACCGCGAGGACGCGACTTATTCCCGTCGGCTCGAGGACGAGCGAACGCCGATGAGACCGATCAGCTCGTCCACTGGGGGCCGGCGACGACGGTCACCGGCGCGTCGATCATCCGAATGACCTTCTCGGAGGTGCTCCCGAGGTGGCGCTCGACCGCCCCGTGGCCCTGCTTTCCCATCACGACGAGGTCGGCGTCGTTCTCCGCGGCGTAGTCGACGATCTCCTCGGCCGGACGACCGGTTCTGATCGCGCCCTCGCCGCTGAGGCCGCGCTCGGAGATGCGGTCGACGACCTCGCTGACGACCTCCTCGCCGTACTCCCTGTAGGAGCGGAGCTCGTCGTCGGTGAGGCCGACCGTCAGGATGTAGTTCGCCTTGGTCTCGACCACGTATAGCACGTGTACCCTCGCACCCACCGCTTCGGCGACGTCGAGACCGTGTTCGATACACCCCTCGGCCTCGTCGCTCCCGTCCGTCGCGATCAGAACGTTGTCGTACATGTGTACTCGTCCTCTCCCGTCCGAAACATGGCGGGTCACTCATATAGTCCTTGCTTTTGTTACCACACGACACGGTCCCGGAGCCGTCGCGGTGGTGCTCACCGACAGCGCCGAGGCGTTGCAGGCGACGGCCGTGCTGACCAGCGCTCCCCTCGCCGTCCTCGTCCTGATCGCGCTGGTCGGCTTCCGTCGCGACACTGGGCCGCCACGAGCGCGGGCACCGATGACTCGTCGGTACCGCGCGCTCACGGCTGGGCGGCGATACCGGGGACGCGAGGGAACTGAGAGCGACGAGCCGAAACCGAACCGGGTCGTCAGTCGTCTGCCGGCGTCTCGGCGTCGGCGGGCTCGAGGCCGACCTCGATCTCGGTCGCGGCGGCCTTGTACTCGGGGATCTTCGCGCGTTCGTCGAGGACGTCGTTGGTCAGCCGGTTGGCGGAGGCGGCCGCGAAGTGCGGCGTCGTCCACACCGATCCCTCCTTGATCGCGTCGGTGACCTGGGCCTCGACGGTGATCTCGCCCCGTCGGGATTTGAGCACGACGTCCTGACCGTCCTCGACCCCGTAGCGCTCGGCGTCGTCGGGGTGGACGTCGACGAAGTTCTCGGGGGTCTGGCGGTTCAGCGTCGGCGACCGACGGCTCATCGTCCCCGTGTTGTAGTGTTCCTCGAGCCGGGCGGTCGTCAAGATTAGCGGGTACTCCTCGTCGGGGGTCTCCCTGGGCGGCTGGTGAGTCACGCCCTCGATCCGTCCGAGACCGTTGTCGGTGTCAAAGCTGTCCTCGTAGAGGAACCGGTCGCCCTCGTCACCGAGTTCGTAGCAGGGCCACTGGATCCCCTCCTCGCCGAGGATGTCGTAGGTCATCCCGTAGTAGCTCGGACAGACCTGCCGGAGCTCCTCGAAGACGGCCTCCTCGTCCTCGAAGCGGAACTTCTCCTCGCTGAACAGCCGGCTGCCGACCTCCATGAGGATCTCGAGGTCGTGTTTCGTGTTCTCGTGAACCTTCTCGACGCCGCGCATCCGTTGAACCCGGCGGTCGGTGTTGGTGACGGTGCCGCCGCGTTCGGCCCAGGTCGTCGCCGGGAGGACGACGTCGGCGTACTCGGCCGTCTCGGTCATGAAGATGTCCTGGGCGACCATGAACTCGAGGTCCTGGATCCGCTCGATAACCCGGTTAGCGTCGGGTTCGCTCACGACCGGGTTCTCGCCCATCACGTACAGCCCCTTGACCGAGTTGCCGAACTCGTGGGAGAGCTCGACGTTTGTCAGTCCGGGCTCGTCGGGCACCTCGAAGCCCCACTCCTCCTCGACGGACTGGCGGGCCTCGTCGTCGTCGACCAGCTGGTAGCCCGGCAGGACGTTCGGCATCGCGCCGACGTCGCAGGTCCCCTGGACGTTGTTCTGGCCGCGAAGCGGGTTGACGCCCGTTCCCGGCTTGCCGAGGTTGCCCGTGATCAGCGCGAGGTTGATCTCGTTTTGAACGTTGTCGACCCCGCAGGTGTGCTGGCTCATCCCCATCCCGGTGAAGATGGCCGCGTTGTTCGCCATCGCGTACTTCTCGGCGGCCATTTCGATCTCCTCGAGCGGGACGCCACACTGCTCGGCGGCCTCCTCCTTGTCGAAGTCCTCGAGCGTTTCCTTCAGGTGGTCGAACCCTTCCGTGCGCTCCTCGATGAACTCCTCGTCGATCCAGCCCGCGTCGGGCTCTTCCTCGTGGTTCTCGAGGATCGTCTTGATGACGACGTTCAACAGCGGGATGTCGGTCCCCGGCTCGAGCTGGAGGTGCTGGTGGCGATCGGTCTCGTCGATCTGGAACGACGAGGTCGTCTTGTTGGCGTGGGGATCGACCTGGATCACCGTCGCCCCCTCGAGGACGGCCTGGCGGAAGTACTGGCTGTTGGCGATCGGGTGCTGTTCGCCGGGGTTTGCCCCCTGGATCCAGAAGACGTCGGCCGACTCCTCTAAGTCGGCCATGCTGTTGGTCATCGCGCCCGCGCCGAGGCTGGTCCGCAGCGCCCACACCGTCGAGGCGTGACACATCCGGGTGCAGTTGTCGACGTTGTTGGTGCCGTACCGGCGCGCGAGCTTCTGGAGGAGGTAGTTCTCCTCGTTCATCGTCTTCGAGGAGCCGAAAAAGCCCATCGCGTCGGCCTCGTACTCCTCGCGGATGCGCTTGAGTTCGTCGACGATGCGGTCGTAGGCCTCCTCCCACGTCGCCTCGCGGAACTCGCCGTCTTCCTTGATCAGCGGCTCGGTGAGTCGGTCCTCGTGGTCGACGACCTCCGTCGCCGCGCCGCCCTTGATGCAGATTCGGCCCTCGTTGACCGGGGCGTCGCCCCACGGCATGAACTGGACGTCGCCGGGTTCCTCGCCCTGATTGACCTGAATTCCGCAGCCGACGCCGCAGTACGGACAGATCGTCTTGACGGGCTCGGATTCCTCAGTCGCCATCGGAATCACCTGTGCGGAGTGTGGCCATGGTATACCGTAGCGTTTCACCCGACGAGGTATGAACGTTTCTCCCGTCCCGTTCGAAACGGTGGGAGAAACGTTCACAGTACCGGGCGTCCAACCGACCGACGATGGCGCTCGCCCCGGACACGGTCGCGACCCTCGCCGACGAGTACCCCGACGAACAACCCCTCGCGGCCGTCGAGGACGAACACCGCGAGCTGTTGCCTGCGACCCTCCGGAAGGGAGCGTACGGCCGGCGCGACGTCGAGTGGATCGTCCAGTGGTACTTCCGGCGCCTCCTCGGTCGGTACCCCGACGCCGAGCGACGGGCCGTCGAGGAGCGCTTCAGCGACAACGAGTACGAGGCCCTCGAGACGGCGATCGACGGCGCGCTCGAGGCCGAGACGACACGCGCGAAACTCGAGGCGCTGATGACGCTCGCGGGGGTCGACCGCTCGGTCGGGACGGCGTTCCTGCAGTTCCTCGAGCCAGAGCGGTACCTGGCCATGAGCGCCCGCGAGTGGGGCGTGTTGCGCGAACAGGGGGAACTCGAAGAAACCTATCCGGACGAACCGACCGTCGAGGACTACGAGCGCTACCTCGAGCGCTGTCGCGAGCTCGCGCGGCGGTGTGACCGCGATCTCTGGGACTGCTACCGGGCGCTGTGGCTGCTGGGCCACCGATCCGAAGGCGGGCCGTGAGCGGGCTCAGAACAGCCCGTCGATGCTCCCGTCCGGCCGCAGCTCCATGTTCGCGGCCGCGGGCTCCTCGGGGAGGCCGGGCAGGGTGAGGACGTCGGCGGTCAACACGACGAGAAAGCCCGCGCCTGCGGAGGGGTAGACCTCGTTGACCTCGAGGGTCCAGTCCTCGGGGACGCCCTTGCGGCTCGCGTCGTCGCTCAGCGAGTGGAACGTCTTGGACATGCAGATCGGCACGTCGTCGAACCCGTGCTCGGTGAGCCGTTCGATGTCGCTCTGGGCGTCGCTGTGGTACTCGACGCCCTCGGCCCCGTAGATCTCGGTCGCGACGACCTCGATCTTCTCTTCGATCGACATCTCGAGGTCGTACAGCGGCTCGAACGACGACTCGGTTTCGGCCGCGTCGACGAGGTTCTTGGCGAGGGCGACCCCGCCCTCGCCGCCGTCGCTGAACACCGTCGATTCGGCGACCCGCACCTCCAGTTCCTCCCGGCAGTGCTCGAGGACCGCCTCGACCTCGGCGTCGGTGTCGTCGGGGAACCGATTGAGCGCGACGACGACGGGGACGCCGAACTTCCGGAGGTTCTCGGCGTGTTTGTCGAGGTTCTCGAGGCCGCGCTCGACGGCCGCGACGTCCTCGTCTTCCAACTCGTCGAGGTTCGGCGGCCACATGTCTTGGCCGTGGTACTTCAGCGCCCGCACCGACGCCACGAGCGTGACCGCGTCGGGCTCCATCTCGCCGAACCGACAGACGATGTTCATGAACTTCTCGGCGCCCAGATCGGAGCCGAAGCCGGCCTCGGTGACGAGGTACTCCGAGAGGTGGGCCGCGACCTCGTCGGCGATCAGCGAGTTGGTGCCGTGGGCGATGTTGGCGAACGGACCGCCGTGAACGAACGCGGGCGTCCCCTCGAGCGTCTGGACGACGTTTGGCTTGAGCGCGTCCTTCAGCAGGATCGCGGCCGCGTCGGTCGCGCCGATGTCGTCGACCGTGACCGGCTCGCCGTCCTCGGCGTAGGCGACGATGATCCGCCCGATGCGGGCCTTGAGGTCCTCGAGGCTGTCGGCAAGACAGAGCACCGCCATCATCTCGGAGGCCGCCGTCAGGATGAACCCGTCCTCCCGTGGAACCCCGGTGACCTCGCCGCCCAGGCCGACCACCGTCTCCCGGAGGACCCGGTCGTTCATGTCGATCGCGCGGGGCCAGTTCACCCAGTTGACCGCGATATCGAGCTCGTTGCCCTGCTTGATGTGGTTGTCGAGCATCGTCGAGATCAGGTTGTGCGCCGAGGTCAGCGCGTGCAGGTCGCCCGTGAAGTGGAGGTTGATGTCCTCCATCGGGAGCACCTGGGAGTAGCCCCCGCCCGCGGCGCCGCCTTTCACGCCGAAGACCGGTCCCAGCGACGGCTCCCGGATCGCGACCAGCGCGTCCCGATCGATCCGGTTGAACGCCTGGCCGAGCCCGACCGTCGTCACCGTCTTCCCCTCGCCCAGCGGCGTCGGCGTCATCCCGGTGACGAGGATCAGCTTTCCGTCCTCGGAGCGCTCGCCCCGCAGGCGCTCGATCGCGTCGAAGGAGACCTTCGCCTTGTAGTCGCCGATCGGCTCGAGGTCGTCGGCCGCGAGCCCGAACGGCTCGACGACGTCGGCGATCGGACGCTTCTCGGCATCCTGTGCGATCTCGTAGTCGGTCGGAATCGACCCGTCCTGATTCGAACCCGTCATCTAGTGTCCGTTTTCCCGAAACAGTGATAAGTGTTAGCTCACCTATAGCGTTCCGGATACGACGAGGTCCCGACCCGAACCGGGGTCGGCCGACGCGGCGACCTGCCGCTCACTACTTAATCGTGGGGGTGCCGACCGAATCGGTTCGCCCGTAACTCGGCGTACTCGCGCCTACTACGGGAATTTAATATCCTGGGTATCGTTGACAGGATACTAGGACGTAGTATGATAGATAACAACATTCACGTGCCGAACGGGCAGTATCCGAACAAGAGTCCGAGGGACGGTCTCGAGGGAGGCGATCGCGGATGAGCGACGCGTTCCCCTCGAGTGCGGGCACCGTCGTCATCGGGGCGGGGATCGTCGGCAACAGCCTCGCGTACCACCTCGCGGAGCAGGGCCGGGAGGACATCCTGTTGCTCGACAAGGGACCGCTGCCGGATCCCGGCGGTTCGACGGGTCACGCGTCGAACTTCCTGATGCCGGTCGAGCACTCCAAGGAGATGACCCACCTCACCCGCCGGAGCATCGAGCAGTACGAGGACATGGACACCTTCACCAACAGCGGCGGGATCGAGGTGGCCCGGACCGACGAACGGATGGCGGAGCTGAGACGGCGCGTCCAGTCCGCGAAGGCCTGGGGGGAGCCCGGACGCATGCTCTCGGTCGAGGAGGTCGAAGAGATGGTCCCCTACGTCAACACCGATCTGATCAGGGGCGGCTTCTACAGCCCGGGTGCGGGAACCTGCGACCCGCTGCGTGCCGGCGAGGTGATGCGGGCCCGCGCCGACGAGTACACCGACGGCGGGCTAACGGTGTCGCCGAACACGACGGTGCTGGACCTCCACCTCGAGGACGGCGCGATCAGTGCGGTCGAGACCGATCGCGGAACCGTCGAGGCCGACGAGGTCGCGATCGCCTGCGGCCTGTGGAGCCCGAAGATCGCCGCGATGGCCGGCGTCGAGATCCCCCTGACGCCGGCGGTCCACCAGATGGTCAGCGTCGGCCCGATCTCCTTTTTCGAGGACTACGAGGGCGAGATCTCCTTCCCCGTCGTCCGGGACATGGACACCCAGATGTACGAGCGCCAGCACGGCAACGACCTCGAGGTCGGCTCCTACCAGCACCGCCCGATCCTCTGGGACGTCGAGGAGATCCCCTCGATCGACGAGGCGCCGCTGTCGCCGACCCAGCCGCCGCTGACCGACGACGCCTTCGAGCAGTCGATGCGCGACGCCCTCGAGATGGTGCCCGACCTGCTGGACGACCCCGAGGCCGGGGTTCGCCACGAGATCGACGGGCTGCTGTCGGTGACCCCCGACGGCGCGCCCCTGCTGGGGCCGCTGCAGGACGTCGATGGACTGTGGTCCTGTGCCGCGGTCTGGATCAAGGAGGCCCCCGCCGTCGGCGAGGCCGTCGCCCAGTGGATGACCCGCGGCTGGTCCGACATCGACCTCCACGGCTCGAACGTCAACCGCTTCTACGAGTACGGCAACTCCAGACGGTTCGTCGAGAACCGCGCCCGCGAGGGGTTCCAGAAGATCTACGGCATCGTCCACCCCCACGAGCAGTGGCAGAGTTCGCGGCCGCTGCGCACGAGTCCGTTCTACGACCGCCAGGACGACCTCGACGCGCAGTTTTTCGAGGCCGCGGGCTGGGAACGACCCCAGTGGTACGACTCCAACGAGGACCTCCTCGAGCGCTACGACGACGAACTCGAGGGGCTCGAGCGACCCAACGAGTGGGACTCGCGGTGGTGGTCCCCGATAATCCTGGCCGAACACCTCCACATGCGCGACAACGTGGCGATGGTCGGCGACATGGGCTTCGGCATCTTCGATTTCGTGGGTGCGGACGCCCGCGAGTTCCTCGAGGGGATGGCCGTCGGTCAGATCGACGTCGACGTCGGGAAGACGGTGTACACGCCGATCCTGGCGGAAAACGGCGGCTTCGTCTCCGACCTGACGATCGCCCGCCCCGGCCCCGAGCGCTTCCGGTTGATCACGGGCGGGGCGGCCGCGGGCTCGGACCGAGCCTGGTTCAAGGGACACCTCCCCGAGGACGCCGACGTGACAATGATCGACAACTCCGAGTCGCTGTGTACGCTCGGCGTCTGGGGGCCAGCGGCCCGCGAGGTCCTCGAGTCGGTCGCCGAGGAGGACGTCTCCCACGAGGCCTTTCCTCCCTATACCGCTCAGGAGCTCACCGTCGGCGAGGTCGACGCTTGGGCGATGCGGCTCTCCTACGTCGGCGAACGAGGCTGGGAGCTCTACGCCCCGATGGGCCAGGGCCGACGGCTCTGGGAACTGCTCGAGGAGGCCGGCAAGGACCACGATATTCGCCCGGCCGGGATGGGCGTCTACGGCACCACCGGCCGCATGGAGAAGGGGTACCGCCTCTACGGCCACGAGCTCGAACTCGAGTACGATCCCTCGGAGGCGGGCCTGACCTTCCACGGGGTCAAGGACGCCGACTTCGTCGGGAAGGAAGCGTACGCGGAGGCCCTCGAGACCGAGGACGCGGCGACGCTGTGTACCCTCTCCGTGGCCGACCACGCCCCCGAGGGGGGCGAGCCCCGGTTCATGCTGGGCGGCGAGCCCGTACTGGACGACGACGGCGAGGTGATCGTCGACGGGGAGGGCCGGGAGTCCTACGTCACCAGCGCGGGAACCGGCCCGACGGTCGGCAAGCACCTGCTGATGGCCTATCTCCCACCCGAACACGCCGAGGAGGGCCGCGAGCTCGCGGTCGAGTACATGGGCCAGCGGTACCCCGTCGAGGTCGAGGTCGTCGGCAGCGAACCGCTGTTCGACCCCGAGAACGACCGCATCCGGAGCTAACCATGAAGGTACTCGCCTGTCTCAAACGCGTCCCGAACACGGGCGCCAGGATCGTCCTCACGGAGGACGAGCAGCGGATCGACACGAGCGGGCTGGGGTTTACGATGAGTCCCCACGAAGAGTGTGCGATCGAGGAGGCCGTCGCGCAGGTCGAGACCCACGGCGGCTCCGCGCACCTGCTCACCCTCGGCCCGCCCGAAGCGGACGAGCAGCTCCGGACCGGGCTGGCCATGCAGGCCGACGAGGCGACGCTGCTCGAGACCGACGGCGAGGAGTGGTCGCCGCGGGCGACCGCCGATGCGCTCACGGACGGAATCGAGCGCCTCGCCGACGACGAGGGGTTCGACCTGCTGCTGTTCGGCAACGAGTCCGCCGACGCGGCCAACTACCAGGTCGGGGTCCGCGTCGCGAGCGAACTCGGCTACCCCTGCGTCACCGGGATCAAGGACCTCGAGGTTGAGGACGGCACCGCGGTCGCGAGACGCGAAATCTCCGGCGGCGAGGAGGTGTACGAGGTCGACCTGCCGGCCGTCGTCACCGTCAAGGAGGGGCTCAACGAGCCCCGCTACGCCTCGATGCGGGCCAAGATGCAGGCCCGCCAGCAGGAGATCGAGAGCGTGGAGCCACGGGCCGAGACGAGGGGAGGCGGACTCGAGAAGGTCCGTCTCGAGGCGCCCGAGACCGACGACTCGCCCGCGGAGATCCTGGGCGAGGGGCCGGAAGCGGTGCCCGAGATCGTCGACGTGCTCGAGGAGGAGGTCGAGGTGCGATGATCCTCGCGCTGGTCGAGCACGACGAGGGAATGCCCGACGAGGCGTCGCTCGAGGGAGTCGCGATGGCCCGCGAGCTGGCGACCGCCGAGGGGGACTCGCTTGAGGCCGTCGCCGTCGGCGACGAGGCCGACGAGCTGACTGATATCCTCGGCGACCACGGCGTCGAGGCGGTCCACCGCGTCACTCACAACCGCCTCGAGCGCTACGCGCCCGACGCCTGGGCCGAGGGGATCGTGCAGCTCGCCGACGAGCGCGGGGCGACGACGATCACGGGGCCGGGCACGGACCGCGGGCGCGACGTCCTCGCACGGGTCGGCGCGAAACTCGACGCGCCGCTGGCGACGGACTGTCTCGGGGTCGACGTCGCCGCGGACGGCGCCTACGAGCTGCGGCGGAACCGCTGGGGCGGCAGCCTGATCGAGCACGCCCGCCTCGAGGGCGAGCACAAGCTGCTGACGGCGGCGGAACACGAGTTTCCCGCCGAGCCCGCCCCGTCACCGACGGAACCGACCGTCTCCGCGTTCGAACCCGACCTCGAGGACGACGACCTCGAAGTACGGGTCGACCGCGTCGAGACGGGCGACGAGGAGGGGATCCCGCTGGGCGAGGCCCGGGTCGTCGTCGGCGGCGGCCGAGGTGTCGGCAGCGCCGCGGACTACGACCAGCTCGAGGAGCTGGCGGAGCTGCTGGGCGGAACCGTCGGCGCCTCCCGGGCCGCGGTCAACGAGGGGTGGCGCCCCCACGACGACCAGGTCGGTCAGACAGGTGCGAAGATCAGTCCGGACATCTACATCGCCTGCGGGATCAGCGGCGCCGTCCAGCACATGGTCGGCTGCAAGGGTGCGGAGACGCTGCTCGCGATCAACACCGATCCCGAGGCCGCGATCATCCAGAAGGCCGACTGGGCCGTGATCGGCGACCTCCACGAGGTCGTGCCGGCGCTGAACGACGCGCTCCGGGAGGCCGACTGACCGTCCGCGCCGAGCGGACGGTCGCCGAGGACCGACGCTCGGTTCACGTCGCGGGTCCGCCGTCCGATCCGCAACCCGTAGGAAACCCGAGCGTTCTCGGTCGCGGGCGGAGCGCGAGGGGGCGACCGACGAGCCGCGGACGCCGATCGTCGGATCGGAATCGCGCCCGGACTATCAGGGAAAAAGATGTGTGAGGCAAGGCTTCGGGGCTGTACGGACCTTTTTAATCCGTAGTGCGTACGGGGTCGTATGACACTGCATAACAGAACGGTCCGCCAGGACGTCCGCGAGCTGGGCGCGCTCCTCGGCGACGTCCTCGAGGACCAGACCTCGCGACGGGCGTTCGAGACGGTCGAGTCCTGCCGGACGACGGCGATCGACTACCGCTCGGGCGAGCTGGAGTCCCGCGACCCGCTCGCGACCGAGCTCAACAACCTCTCGCCCCACCAGCAGCGGGTCGTCGCCAGGGCTTTCACGACGTACTTCGAGCTCATCAATCTCGCCGAGGAGCGCGAGCGCGTACGCTCGATTCGAACCGGTTCCCAGGAGGGGACCCTCGAGGACAGCCTCGAGACGGCCGCGGCCGAACTCGCCGAGACCGACGTCGAGACGGTCCAGCAGGTCCTCGAGGACGTCCTGATCGAGCCGACGTTCACCGCCCACCCGACGGAGGCCCGGCGCAAGACGGTCAAATCGAAGCTGCGAACGATCGCGACCCACCTCGAGACCCTCGACGAGCGACTGCTGACCGACAAGGAGCGCGACCAGGTCTGGCGGGACGTCGACGCCGAGGTGACGAGCCTCTGGCAGACCCCCCAGGTCCGCAAGCGCCAGCCGGAGGTCGCCGACGAGGCCCGCAACGTCCAGTGGTACTTGGAGAACACGCTGTTCGACGTCGTCGGCGAGGTCTACGACGAGCTCGCAGACGCCATCGACGAGGAGGTCGGTCACAGCCTCGAGATCCCGAAGCTGTTCGAGTTCCGCTCGTGGGCCGGCAGCGACCGGGACGGCAACCCCTACGTCACCCCGGAGGTGACCGCGAACACCCTCGAGCGCCAGCGGGAGGTCGTCTTAGAGCAGTACCGTACCCAGCTCAAACGCCTCTCGGGCGTGCTGAGCCAGGACGGCAGCCGGATCGACGTCGGTCCGGAGTTCGAGGCCGGACTCGAGGACGACCGGGAGCTGCTGCCCGGCAGCGCCCGCACCGCCGAGAACCGCTATCCGGGCGAGCCCTACCGCCAGAAGCTCAAGCTGATGCGCGAGCGCCTCGCGCGGGTCGGCGACGTCCGCCCCGGCGGCTACGACGAGGTCGACGAGCTGCTCGACGACCTCGAGGTCGTCGCCAAGAGCCTGCGGAACAACGGCGCCGAGAGCGTCGTCGACGCCCACGTCGATCCGATCCGTCGTCAGGTCGCCACCTTCGGCTTCTCGCTCGCGAGCATGGACCTGCGGGACCACCAGCAGAAACACACCGACGCCATCGCCGCGGCGCTGGAGCGGGAGGGGATCGACTACCACGGCCTGAGCGAGGACGAACGCGTCGAACTCCTGACCGACGCAGTCCTCCAGGACGAGCCCGTGATCGACCTCGCCGACACCGAGGGACTCTCGGAGGATTCGGCCCGCGTGCTAACGCTGTTCGACGAGCTCGGCGACTGGCAGACCGAGTACGGCGTCGAGGCGATCGACACCTACGCGATCTCGATGACCGAGGAGCCCAGCCACGTCCTCGAGGTGCTGTTCCTCGCCGACCAGGCCGACGTCGTCTCCCTGCCCGAACACTGCGGGATCGACATCGTCCCGCTGCTCGAGACCGAGTACGCCCTCTCGGGGGCCCGCCGGATCATGGGGACGCTGTTCGAGAACGAGGCCTACGCGCAGGCGCTCGCTGCCCGCGACGACACCCAGGAGATCATGCTGGGGTACTCCGACTCGAACAAGGAGAACGGCTTCCTCGCGGCGAACTGGTCGCTGTACAAGAACCAGCGCCGGCTGGGCGAGATCTGCGACGACCACGACGTGACGATGCGGCTGTTCCACGGCCGCGGGGGCTCGATCTCGCGTGGCGGCGGCCCGATGAACCAGGCGCTGCTCGCCTTGCCAAACTCCACCGTCACGGGCCAGGTGAAGTTCACCGAGCAGGGCGAGGCGATCGCCGAGAAGTACGGCAACCCCCGCATCGCCGAGCGCAACATCGAGCAGATGCTGAACGCCCAGCTTCGGGCCCGACTCTACGCCGAGGACCAGCCGGAGGAGGACGTCGACGAGGAGTGGGTCGAGGCGATGGAGACGATGGCCGACGCCGCCCGCCGGGAGTACCGCGATCTGCTCGAGAGCGAGGGGTTCGTCCGGTACTTCGAGCAGGCGACGCCGATCACCGTCATCGAGGACCTCGATCTGGGCTCCCGGCCCGCCTCGCGGTCGGGCGAGCGCACCGTCGAGGACCTGCGGGCGATCCCGTGGGTGTTCTCCTGGACCCAGTCGCGGTGTATCCTGCCGGGCTGGTACGCCCTGGCCAGCGGGATCGACGCCTACCTCGAGGACGGCGGCTCGACGGAAACCCTCCAGGAGATGTACGACGAGTGGGCGTTCTTCCGATCGACGCTGGACAACGCCGCGCTCTCGCTGTCCCGGACCGAACTCGAGATCGCCGAGACCTACGCGGGGATGGCCGACGCCGACCTCCGCGAGCGGTTCTTCCCGCGGGTCAGCGAGGAGTACGAGCGGGCCGCGAAGCTCGTCAAGACCATCGGCCAGCGCGAGGAGCTCCACACCCGCGACTGGCTCGGCGAGAACCTCGAGCGACGGAACCCCTACGTCGATCCGCTGAACCTGCTGCAGGTCTACCTGCTCGATCGCACTCACCGCACCGACATCGAGGAGCGAACCCTGCGGCTGACGGTGAAGGGGATCGCCGCGGGGATGAAGAATACGGGATAACAGCCTCCCGCGCGGTTCGTGGGTACCGTCCTGCGTCGGCCTCGACGGCTCGAGTGTAACGCTTCGAGTCGGGTTGTCGCGGCAGTGCGGGATCGCTTCCCAGACCGAACGACGATTCGAAACCGATAAAAACGTCACCGCGGTAGGTTGAGCTGAGCCGAGATAGCCTAGCCCGGCCAAGGCGGCAGATTCGAAATCTGCTGTCCTCACGGACTCGGGAGTTCAAATCTCCCTCTCGGCGCTTTTCAGCAGCACAAAACGGCGAGCGTAGCGAGTCGTCCGTGCTGCTGAAAACGATACAAGGGAGTTTGAACGAGAGAAGACGCAGCATCCGCGAAGAGAGGATGACCGTCTTCGCGTGGTTCAAATCTCCCTCTCGGCGCTTTTCCGCGAACTACGTCGTCGAGCACCACGTAGCGTGTGCTCGACACCCGCGAGCGGAAAACGACGATGGGATTTGAATCAGGGAGTGAAGCGAGCCCAGCGAGCGAAACGACCGTGGTTCAAATCTCTCGGTGCTTTTGCAGTACCAAACCGGTGAGCGTCGCGTAGCGGTGCGAACCGCTCGTCGCGAGGAGGTCAAAAACGCGTTTTCCGCGTTCGATCGCTCTCCTGCGAACCACGTGCCGGTTACGTCGAGTCGACGGGGCCGAGCACCAGAAGACGACCGATAGCGGGTGTCGTCGTCAACCGGTATCGAATAGACGGCTCTCCAAAACGCCGCCGGCCTGAGGTCTCGAATGTTCAGCAATATCGACTAATATTAGTGATGTGTGAATTCGAAAAAGTGCATGGATGGAAACACCCATTAGACTGTTTCAGAAACTGTTGTTCTATGTCAGCCGAGCCAATCGCGACCTTCGAATCGTCTCTCGACGAAGTCGGGGTCGAACTCGTCCGGACGAGTGCGGATCAGTTCGAGTCCGCGCTGACGCCGCTTCTCGACGCACCCGCAGTCGGCGCTCCGCTCCCGTTCGAGAACGTCTCGCTACCGGACGCCGTAGAGACCGATCCGGAGGTAGCGGAACTCGAGGCCGCCAAAACCGGCGTCACCGTCGCCGGATACGGTATCGCCGACTACGGGTCCGTGATTATCCAGGGCGGCCCCGACGGCGAGGAACCGGCGAGCCTCTACGCCGACGAACACGTCGCCGTCGTCGCCGGCAGCGACGTCCTCCCGGACATGGACGCGACGTTCGATCGGCTCGCCGAGGATATTCGTAGCGGCGCCGGGCAAGCCATCATCGCGACCGGACCGAGCGCTACGGCGGACATGGGCGCGCTCGTGAAGGGTGCGCACGGTCCGGTGGAAGTCACCGTCGTTCTCCTGGAGGACAGATAGATGAGCGTCGATACCCGCCAGCGGAAAGCCGAACGCATCCGCCACCTCCTCGAAACCGAAGGCGACAGCGTCCACAAGAACACGCAGGTCTTCAACAACGGCCGTTACGAGTCCACCGC